>CAZHDX010000025.1:0-12972 GCA_964531195.1 uncultured Nitrosopumilaceae archaeon | reverse complement strand
CTAATGAACCTAACCAAACTGAAAGCGATGATACTAACAGCAGACTACACTATGGAGTACTAACATCAGTTATTGCATTTGGAATAATAGGAATACTAAGCTGGCTAGTTAAAACAAAAATCACAAAAAAAATATTAAAAGAATATTATTTTACACTAGATAAATCCTCTGCTGGTGACATACAACAATTAAGGATACGAAATAGTGGACAAATCATCGAGGATTGTATTATTCTATGTGGAAATGAAATATGTATCTGGGCAGATACAAACTTAGACAAGCCAAGACATGTCTATGAAGGAAGTATATCGACGGTCAAAATACCTTGGGGAATGCAAGTTACAAATCCTGTTGTTTCTGTTAAAAGCGGTAAAAAAATTCTAAAGAAAGTAAAACTAGATGAAATTTCACACGGATAAAAATTGTTTATTCGAGCAAAATAGCCTATCTTCAAATAAAATTTAGTTTATGGAATAAAAATTAAAAAAAGATGCATTTTTAGCATCTTTTATCTGGTTTTACTTTTTCCGTTTTTATCGAAGCTATTTTGTGTCACATCATCAGCAAGTTTGTATTTGATGTTTAGGTTCTTGTTTAATTCTACTAGTTGTGTTTTATGAACAGCCGCTGCATCATAGTATGCTTGTAATGCCTCATCCATGGTTCCTCCATTTTGAAGAACCTTGTGCATTGCATCTCTTCCATTTTGAACTTTTTGTTGCATGAAGTTATATTCATCCCAAAATAGATTCTGAGTGCTATTGCTTACATGTGTTACAAACAATGTAAAAGCATTCTTTGGACTTGTTTGGTCACTGTCATGACCCATGCTGATCAGATCTTTTTGTAAGTATTCTGCTGCTATCTTACGTTGTTCATCAATTTTCTTTTGTTGCCCATCTAGCACATTTTTTTGTTCTTGTTGAGCTGCATATTGTTGTTTGAACAATTCAATGTTTTGAAGGATTGACATGGCCTTTGGATCATTTTTTATTGCATCTGTAGCCAATATTGGTGGAAGTGTTTTTCCGGTATCTGCCCATGCAAATCCAAAGCTTGACACTGCAACAAGTGACATAAGGACGCTTGCAACAATTACTGTTTGATTCTTGTTAATGATGAATTTATTCTTTCTTGGCTTTGATTCGTTCTTTGTTCCTGTCTCATTCATTTTCTTTTTCACCTCCATGAACTCCCGACAACTGAGTTGTTTCGTCCGAATTTCACGGACTCGTCAGGGGATTTGTTTCCAGTCATATAGCCGATATTGCGAATGCGAAGACTTGCTTTACAATATCTGTACTTGCATCTTGAAGAATTGTTTTGATTATTTCGTAATACTTTTGGTCACATCCACTAGAATGAATTAGTAAATGTTTATTGCAGAAGTAGCTTCCACAGCGGACACAAAGTCTCACACAGTTTTGGTAACAAATACTGCAATGTGATTCCTCGATTCTTTCAATTGATGGTATTGTTGTCATGGATTGGTTTTCTCAGAAAAATTATAAATCAATTCTATCTCATAATGTCACATTTTTGCAAAGTTAATTGTAATAGATTTGTGCCTGTTTCAACATTTTTGTAGCAAATATGTAGTAAATGTTTTTAATAATAGTTGGAGATTTTGTTGATATGGTAGGAAGGGGCTCAGATGACATAGAGGATGTAGTGCCAATGAAAAATTTGACAAAAAATGGAGTTAGCCCTATGGACTTGCTTATTCTTCATGTCCTACATGGAGGCGCAACCCCTGATACTGCAAATAAGGATCTTGAAAAATACGACTATCTGCTTTCCCGAGATAAAGTTAAGAATAGAATTAGTGAGCTAATCAAAAAAGGAGTTATTCTAGAACATAATATTACTGAAGAGAGCAAAAAAGATGATAGGATAAAATGGATTGTAGTTGATCCAAGTAAATTATTTGATAATCAATGGTACACATTCATAAAATCTCAGAATCCTCTTTTTGAAAGAAGAGTTATTCCTTACTCGGAGATGTATGGCAATTTGGTTGAGCTAAGCAAAGAATTTGGTATAGTGACAACTATTGATTTGGTTCAAGGTGAAGGGCAAAACTATGACTTTATCTTAAGGATTCTTACCAACGAGTTGACTCTTTTTGAAGCATTTATCGAGAAAGTCAGATCCCTTGGCTGGGTAAATTCAGTAGACAGTAAACCTATTCATATATTGGAAGGAGTAGGGTTTTCCAAGGGGAATTTAACAAAAGTACATGCAAACTATTTTTACGATCCAATAAAGATTCCTAACTTTGAAAACTATCTGAAAAGAATAAAGCAGGTCTACAGAACTTATGATAGTTATATTAAAGAAGAGGGTTCATCAAAACAAAAAGTCACAAGAAAAAAAGACGATGATACCAGCATTGATTAAACTGGACAAGAAAAATAATGTCGCAGGCAATTCACAAAAATCTTTTACTTGTAAAATGTCCAGTTTGTAAATCAGATTTAATCCTCGGCAAAATAAAATCATCAAATGGTGATGACGAATTAACTCTTGAATGCAAAAGCTGCAATTCAAATTACCTTTTTAAAAATGACTATTTGAATCTTCTACCTCTTAACATACGAAAAGAAATTTGTACAAGGGGAATTTTAGAAAGAAAAATAAAAGATAAACTAAGAGTAAATCAACTCTCAAAAAATGAAGAAGATCTAGTTAAAGGAATTCTTGCAAGCAGGTATATGGCAAAACAATACTTCAAAAATGTAGTTCATCCCACAAGAGCCGCTTGGTCCGCACGCTCATACGAAAGATTTGAAGATATTTTCATAATAAATTATCTCGAAAAAAAATTAAAAGATAAAAAGATTACTTTCATCGACGCTGGATCTGGCCCGGGAAGATTCTTAATATTACTTGGATCTAAGATAAATCAACAATCCTGTAAGGAATTAAAAAAAAATCCAGAAACAAAGGTGCTTTACAAATATGATCCAATGTTTGAGGAGAATCTACGCTATATTATAGGAATTGATTACTCTGAAGAGATGATTTTACACTCTACACAATTAATGAAGAAGTATGGGCTTGGTCAATATCTTAACTCAAGAATATTCCCAATTACAGGGATTATTCAAAATTTTAATTTAAATAAAATACTAAACAATACCTACAAAGTAGTAATATGCGCCTTTCAGACACTGGGAAATCAAGAAAATATAGATCTTCAAATTCAACTACTAAAATCTATGAAAAAACTAGCCATGCCAAATGGTGCAATAATAGTTTCTGTTTTTAATAAGAAGCTTTTCAAAGATTTTGGCTTGAGAAAATTCTATGGGAGGGAGGTGAAACTAACAGTAGGAGAGATAGTAAATTCAAAACAAGATGAACAAAATTCCATTCTCAGAACAAAAAAAGGTGTATATTCAAAATGGTTCTCAAAGCAAGACTTGGAAGGCTTATTCAAGGAGGCTTCTATATCAAATTATGAAATTATGGATGAAAGCTCACTTACTCCTATAACAGGCTTTGAAGAATATTTGAAGACAAATGAGCAGTTAGCTGAGGTTTTCCCACGAGCAATTTTGGGATTGGCTGAAGTTAAAGGCACAACATAATTGGGGGTTATTTTGTATCAATCTAGGTAAATAAAGGCAAATGAATTATAAAAAATTCAGAGAATCAAAAAAAAAGTATTTCATTACAAATGATGGACGATTTACAAAGATAGAGATAATTAAAAAGCTTGAATCTTGGTTAATTGAGAGGATAGGAGAACCACAAGATTTCTTTGATAAAAATAACATAAAAGAAGATAAAGAATAATCATCTTATAGTCGCAATTTTGTCACGAATTTGAGCTAGGATTAACTCTGCTTTTTCTTTGTTCTCAAATGATTCAATTTTTTCGTCCATTATGGCATCAATTTCATAGCTTTTATCAACCAAAACATTAGCTACGTGATCATCAAGTGTTCCGTTGCCTATTAAATAATATGCAAAGACTATGTTTTTTTGACCTATTCTGTGTAGCCGGTCTTCTGCCTGTCTGTGGATTGCAGGACTCCAATCGAGCTCTGCAAAAATAACATATCTGGCACGACTCAAGTTAATGCCTACATTTCCTGCTCTTAAACCTGCAATTAATAATTTTGTTTCACCTGTCTGAAAACTATCTATCTGCTGTTGTCTTACTTTGTCTGTTTGTCCACCAATTATTGAGGCTGGAGAATACTCGCTAAGACTTTTGTGAAGTAATTGATGTATTGATTTATGGTGGCAAAATACAATGACACTCTCCTCAATCTCCATTATATTTTTCACAAATTCAATTACATGAGGTAATTTTGCAATTCCTGCTGCCTGTCGTTCACTTTGAATGGCCCTTTTGTATGATGTAAATCTGTCAAAGGCGTTTTCTGCTTTTTTTTGCTCTTCTTCTAATTTTTTCCATATTTTATCAAGTTCATTGTGATAGTAATTAATGTCTGCGTCAATCACTTCTTTATATCGTACTTTTTCTTTTAGTTCTTTTAAAACATCTGATTTTTTCCTTCGTAACATCACATGACTTCTTAATTCTTCGCCTAAACTTTCACGTTTATTTTCAAGTACTATGGCTTTACCTTTTTCATTAACATAACAGAAATACTCACAAAATTCTTTAAAGCTTCCCAATAAACCCGGTCTTAAGATATCTATAATTGGCCAAATTTCAGAACCTCTATTATAAATTGGTGTCCCTGATAGACCTATTCTATATTTTACTGACCTTACCATGGCCAATTTTTTAACAGCTAAATATTTTTTAGTTGATTTTGATCTTAAGTGCTGTACTTCATCACAAATGATTGTTTTTAAATTTAACTTTGAAAGATCCCCTAGTCTTTTGTATAATAAATCATAATTGATTATATAGAAATCAAACTTACCAAGATCTTGGGGCTTTCCATTTCTAATCAAGGTAGATGTTGGGACTTCCTTTTCTAGCACTCTGCCATTTCTACTCTTTTTTTTCATGAATTTCCAAATCTCTCGTTGCCAATTATTCAAAGTTACTAGGGGGGCTATAACAAGGGCAGGAAAAGCGTGTTTTTCCGAAGCGAGATATGCAAGGGTCTGAACTGTTTTTCCAAGGCCCATCTCATCTGCAAGTAATGCGTTTCCTGAGGATTTTAGTAGGAAATCAAGACCCTCTTTTTGAAAATTTAACAACTCTCCTCTGAACTGTTTTCCAGGATTTATTTGGCGCAATTTTTCAATTTTTTTAGGACGTTTCTTTTTTTCAACGAAATGAGCGATCTTTTTATTCCATACTGATTTTGAAATAATTTCCATGGGATATCTATCATTAATCCATTTTATCTTCTGAACATTTTCTCTAGTATCTGGAATTATTGCCTCATTTGGACCATCACCATACCAGGATTGGGGTATTACTCTAGATACCATTATTACTGCACGAGAGCCTGTCACCTTCCAACTCCAATTCCTTGAGAATTTATCAAGGCTATATTCTAGCGATCCAAAATTTTTCATAGGTTTTCTTTAATTCTTCGATAAGTGTTGTATTCTGTTTATTAATCTTGATTTTTCTCAATTTGTCAGGGATCTTAGGCGCTAAGTTGATGAATAGGAACAAATTACTGGTAGGGGTGAAATCTTCTAAATACCTGCCAAAAATAGGCACGTTTGATGGTGCTGGATTTTGGAGGAATGCATATGCTCATCAACGAGGGAATCTCCTTCGGTTAGTAAAAGTTCCAGATGATCAAATCAAAATCTTGGTAAACAAGGAATATTATGACCTGCCATCTCCTTTGCGATATGAGATTGAGACAAGCGGGATAAAGCCGAAGGATTTAGGCTAGTTTCTTGCAAGGTGCAATAAAATAATTCTACCTGAATCTTTTCTTTAATTTTTTAAACTTACTCATGCCAAAAGCCCTGACTCTCCAGCGTTTTGTATATCTGTATGTGACAAAAGCCGATACAATAGTTGATATTACTATGGTAGAAAGCATCCAGCCAAAATTACTTTGGTGATCTGGGAACAAGGAAAATATTGTTGCTAGTGTATTGGGTACTAATACCGCTGTTCCAGCAACCGTAAACCATACTACAAGAAGTCCAAGTTTGTTTGATACTTGGGTTTGTATTACATTAATGCCTGTAGCAATCATTTGCATAAGATTTTCTGACATTTGGATTTGACGGTCTAACCTCCCAAGTATGACCTCAAACTTGGCAAGAATTGCATCATTGTCTGATACCATGTCTGCATCACCATATTTCAAATTCTGAACAGTATCATATGTAGCCCAAACTGCATTGAGGAAAGTAAGAAGAGATGTTTTCATATTGGAAAGTTCTATAGATAGATCTCTTTCTATTTGTCTTGATCCAGCCAGGTCAAGCTCTAATTGCTCTGTTCTTTCCACAATTAATCTGAGAATAGAAAAGTTTGTTTCACTAATTTCGTCTATTATTCGCGCCAATAGTATGGTTTGTCTGTCAGACCAACTTTGCGGATCTTTAGGAAGTTTTCGTAATAATGTGCTAGAATAATTGTACAATCTAGCTATTTTGCCTCCATGATCATCGTGAATTGTCACTACGAGATCTTTTTTAATAAATATCAAAATAGGAGAAGTCTGTGTTTTGTTATTGCCAGTTACAACAAAAGGTAGCATCAAACCTAATGTTTCTCCTCTGTCTTCATAACTTGAAACATATCCTGACAAAAGAATTGTAGGATCCATGCTTATTCCTAAATTTTCTAGGATTTTTGGTGTTTCAACAGTAATGTTATCAACAACACATTCTATCCATGTTAAATTTCCCAGAGAAATTGTTCGTGCTGCTTCATCAAGCTGGACGCTTGGTTTTTTAAAAGGAGTCCCTTCTGATTCTAATCCTGCTACGCTTACCGCTTTTATCATTTGCATAAAATTAATTTTTCACTTATATACACGTATGTGTGAAAAAAATTTTTGTATAGCCACTACGAAAATAGCTGGACTAATGTCAGAACCTCTAGTCGGGAGAAATTGTAAAAAAATGTCCAAAAGATTTAGACCTAATCTACCTTTATTTGTGATGTTTTTGGTTTGGGATCTGGTATTATCTTTGGTATCTCTATCTTTAAAATTCCATCGTTCAATTTTGCTTTTGTCTTTGATGATATTACCTTGTCAGGTAATGTCAATATTCTATAGTATGAAACTTCTTTCAGCTCTTTTCTTAGATAGTTTTTCTTTTTTTCATTTTCTTCTTCTATGTGCTGTGCAGAGATCTCGACAGAGTCTTCAGTCACATTTAGTCTGACCTCGTTTTTGCTAACTCCTGGCATATATGCACTGATTATGAATCGATTTCCTTCATCTAATATATCGCAAGAAATCGTAGTTGGAAGTGGTGGTCTTATATTGCTCATGTATTATATTGATCAAAAAACTATTTTAGTATATGGTAGGATTTCCACTATATATTTTGATGAAATTAAAACATCAATTTAATCTAGATCCAAATGTAACAATCAACGTACCACAAATAATTTAGTGCTGTATTAAAAGTGACGGAAGCAAAGAGTCCAATCCATGACATAATACACGAAGGTATGTTTATGTTGAACGTTTCCGTAACCTCATTATTAAAATAAATTTGTTAACCCTAAGTATTTTGTGAACGTTTTACTCTCTAATTACGGTATCTTAAAAACAAATTAATTTATAAACACATACGAGTCCAAAGGTGGTCTATTTTTTACCAGTTTGATCCTCGAAGCTGGACGATTCCAACACCTACCAAAACTTCTTTTTAATAAATCCAAGCTTACAAATAGACTTTTCTAACCTATAACGAAAAGAAATGAAAATTCTGGTGGATGAGATGTATGATGGAATCGATATAAAATTGAAAGAATTTGGCTATGAAGCATATAGTGTAAAGAAATTAATTTCTGAAGGAAAAAAACTACAAAGTGATTATTCTGTAATAAAATATGCCAATGAAAATAAAATGATTATAGTCACTGAAGATACTGAGATTGGAAAGGCATGCAAAGAAAATGAAATCCCATGTGTGTTATTAGATCATGATGTTGTTTTCAAATTTATTTTAGAAAAGATAGGTAAACTATTGGATAATTAGTTCATAGAATATTTAATTTATTTTTTCTATTACGTATGAAGAGATAAATCAAGATTATTACTATGATGACTACTGCTATGTCAAAATAATCTGAATATTGCAAAATATTTTTCCATTCTTGACCTAATTGCATCCCTAAGTATGTTAAGGCAGAATTCCAAATTACGGAACCAATTAAAGTATAGATAATAAATTTTTTAAGATTCATTTTTGCCATTCCTGCTGGCAAAGAAATGTAAGTTCTAATGGCTGGGAGCATTCTGCTTATGAAAGTTGCTCTATCACCGTATTTTGCGAAATAAGATTCAGTAAGCTCAAGGTGACTTCTTCTGAGAAGAACAAATTTTCCATATCGCAAGATAAATTCTCTCCCTAGTTTTTGTCCGAAATAATATGTAATTAATGCTCCAGTTAGGTTTCCTATAGAGCCTGCGATGATTACAAATCCGGCATTGAATTTACCTACTGTTGCTAAATAACCAGAAAATGGCATGATTACTTCACTGGGAATTGGAATCAAAGCACTCTCTGCAATCATAAGCAAGAAAATTCCTACATACCCTGAACCAGAAATTGTAGAAATAATGAATTCTACCAAATTATTTAGTAATTCTAATGCAACCATATCTCAATCTACTTCCCTTTGTTTTTAATAGATGAATAAAATACTGTGTTGATAATACCCTATTATGTAATGGAGTTCTGTTAATGAACTTCCTACTTAAGAGATTGGGTATGATCACCACATTCCTCCACCGCCGCCTGGCTCGTCAAAGTTTTTTTGCGAGGGATGACGATGAGCTTTTTTCATATGTCTTTCCAACCTCAGAGGATCGCCTAATTCCAAACCACATTCACTGCATTTAGTTCCGTTTATCTCTTTTTTCTTAAAAAGACCCATTTCAAAGATATTTCTACATCTACTGATTTTTATTTCTTGACTTTGAATCAAATTTCTTGTAAATTAGCAAGCCATGCTATTTTACATACTCGGACTTGTGTGAGCATTTTATTATTGCATAATCGATGATCCCTTTTTGTGATACTTTTTTCATTTTTAATAGCGACTTGTAAAGAATTTTTTCAACGTATGCAGGATATTGCTTTAAAATTTTTTCTTTGATGAATTTTCTATTTTTTGAATAATAATCTGCTAAGGGAGAATAAACATAATCTCCTATAAGATCTATATTATCAATGAGAAATTCCCTACAAATTAAAGATTTGATATCATCAAAATTGTAATGTTCCGATGACCAAGTAAATGACAGAATTCCTAATTTTAAAAATAGAGAGGGTTTAATTTGAGTTTTAACTATAGGGATAGCAATTACGAGCGATCCATCTTTTCGTAAAACTCTTTTAGATTCACGAATAAATTGATCAAACGGCTTAAAATGCTGCGCTGATTCTAGGGCAATTATTGTGTCAACTGAATTGTTAGTAACAGGCATGCAGGTAGAAGTAGCATTTAGAAATTTGATTTCATTATTTTGTACAATAGAAAAATTTCCATCGCGTGATTTAGTTTTGGTATTAGACAGCTTTGTGGCTATTAATAATTGGTGAAAATTTGTATTTATGCATGTAATTTTTATCTCATTGTAAAGAGAATTCCAATAAATGGCAGGTGCAGAAAAGCCACTTCCGACATCTAAAATCTTTTTTGGGCCTTTCAGATCAGCTATTTTTCCAATTAACCCACAGAGGTGATTTTGTGCGGATTGTGGATTTGCTTCCGTATCTTTCCAATATCCAAAATTAAGCATCTTGTAATCCGTTGCAAGCTCCATGAGAGGAGACAAATAATTGTAGAGTTTGATTACGTCTCCTTCAGATTTTCGAAACGTCCATAAAAAAACTTGAACTGGATTGATTCCCACCATTTTACTTCTAAATCATTCATGTACATATTGTAGATAAATTTACAATTAAATTTAGACAAGTTTGGCTAAATACCTAATTTAAAAAACAGGGGAGAATGTATACGAGACAAAGAAATGCTTGGGTAATACCAATACTGTCAATATCCTTGATTATATTGATTTCTTCAAGTTCCTTTGCACCTTTTGCAAATGCCACGTTGTCTAACGAACGCTTTGATTTTAACCACTATACAGCGAGGTTTCCTAGCGGGCAAAAAATTTGTGGAGATCACATTTGCGCTGCAGGTGAATATGATAGAACACATCAAGTTTTTGCTTATTCACAGTCAAAAAATCTTACTGGTGTATCTGTTTTACCGATTATACCTTCCCCGCCAGAAAAAGAAAATGTCACATCGGTAAACAATATGTCTCTGGGGTCAAATACGGGTACTGCAAATAATATTCTTACTGAAAAAGGTACTAATTCTTTGAAATTATCTAATACTAATCTCCCACTTGTAATTCCACTTGTAAAAGGACTATTCAATGGACAAGATATATTCTACATTATTACGGAAGCATCCGATCAGCATATCGCGTCAACAATAACTAAATTTACAAATTTCCCAGTTACTTTTGCGCCTGTTTTAGCAAAAACACCGATCAAGTCTCTTGCACAAATCTATGTTTTCACAAATGGAGTTAATGGTACAGGCATTTTGGGCTATCAGCCAAATGTTGTAGATTCGATCCCGTCACAATCTGGGTATAGCCCATTATGGCAGATAAATTTTGTACAATGGAAAATTCCTTCCAATGCTACTGTTCTTTCCTCCTATGAGCAAATCGAAAATGCTGTAATGGATGGAATAGTTCTTGTTTCTCAAACGGATATTATTCTTAATGGTCCTCTAATACAATGGGGAGTAGACCATATGAAAATTAGAGACAACAAAATTCTCACTGAGACAACTCCATATGGAGGAGCTCAAATCCTTGATATTAATACAAATAAGATGAAAGTAACGTTTGTTGCGCATAGAGGATTTGCTCCAGATGGTTCTACTATTTATTATATAACAACAGATACATCAAATAAAGATCAATCTGATTTGCTAGGATTAACGTTTACAAATAAAACACAATCTACCTTGACGACTAGCTCATCATCGGATCTCTATCAATTTTCTAACGGACTAGTTGGTACAGGACCAATCGGCTTCCAATCAGGAATAGGAACTACAAAACCTACTGATCAGTTTTACAGTCCTATGTGGAGAATACAAATTATTACATGGAAGGATCCTTCTGTTGCCACTGTGCTTGAAAATACGCATGATGTTGTGAGCAAAAGTGATGAAATAACAGCCACACTAGCTGGATTTGTAATAAACTGTCCATTTTTTAGCGCTGACACTGTTTTTGCTCGCATGAAGTAAAAAATAACACAGATCTTATCTACTTCAGAATGGAATGACCAAGGAAGTTTTTAGTATATGATCTGATCTTTTTATTATGCCAGTTGCATAATGTATTTGTGAAAAGCTGTGACGCTAGAAATGGTGCGTACAAAAACGGAAAAACCTTTGAACAATGCAAAGAAATCGCCAAGGAAATCTCCCTTGAAATTGGAAAAAAAATTAGTGAACAGGGAGTTGTAAATTGGACAGAAATTTTAACAACAGTAAACCATGACGAGCTGGTCTATAAACTCACTTTGAAGTATCTTAAGCAGGCAGGTTATGATATCGGGGATTGGAAGAATCCAAAAGTTACAAGAATTAATGTTTAGAATCTAATGCACAATTTCCGAAAGAGGTTCTGAATTTTTTTGCCATAAGAAGGGGAGTCACAAACAAAATAGGAATAGAAATTGCAATAAAAAAGGTTTGAATCTGTGCTTCATAACTTGTTAAAAATAAAGTAATTCCTGTAGCGCTTGTCCCAATTCCAAATAACATGGTAAAGGCAGTACCAGCGCAAGTTGGACATCCCACAAAGAGTCCTGTTATAGCTCCAAATGTACCAAATGTCTTACCATTTCTTGATATGGCAAGTGATTTTGAAGATATTGCAAAGTTAAGCCCCACTAGAAAAGAAACCATGACAAGTAAGACCAAGTTTAACGGGATTATTTGAAGACCTATGTGTTCAGTAAAAAATGCAAGGATCATTGGCATGTAACCTGGTAGATCACAACATGGTGCGATTTCTACATGCGGCACTGCAAATCCGTAATCTGTTGCGTTTAATTCTGGCTTGTAAAGAATCATTCCTGAAGCAAACGCAAAAAATATTCCATAGCCTAGCGCAGCAACGATAAAGATAATCTTTGATCTCTTGTTATTTAGCAAACTTACAATAATTGACGAAAGAGAATTATCTTTTGTTGTTGCCTTGATTTTATAATATCGGTACAAACCCCAACCTATTGAGGTAAAAGAAATTAAAAGCACAATATAGACAGATATCGCAAGTCTTTGTAATGCTGGCATCGCTGCAGGTGTTACAGAGATTGAATTGTTTTTAGCATAAACTAAAAATGAAACAGCAATTGCTACAAAGCCTACAATTATCAAGGTACGATAGGGACGGTGCATTGTAGACTGTTTTTCCAATGTTTTGGTGCGTGCTTTGCTGACATTAAATTGTATCTGTTTTTTCCAAAGGATTTATCTGTAATTGCATGATAGAAATTAATTATGAAGATTGATGAGGTTCAAGATTCTGACTACGTTGATACCAAAATAACATATGTTGGGTTTGTTGATCCCTACGGGGTAGAAGGTCTAGTAATTCTTAGATCAGATGACGGAAAAGAATTCCACATGAGAGCTTTTTCAGGTGAAGTCGCTAGACATATGACTAATTTTATCGAAGGACAAAGAGGTACTATACCAACAATTTATAATATGATTGAAGAAATCGCAGAATTAAATGAATTATATCTAGTTAGGATCAAAGTGTATGAAAGCGG
>CAZHDX010000024.1:8056-13244 GCA_964531195.1 uncultured Nitrosopumilaceae archaeon | reverse complement strand
TTTACGGACATTAACATATCCAATCCTAGAACCCAACCAGAATTTGGCGGCATTCCCCAATCAAATGCTCTCAGATGATCTGCAAACTGAGCGGGATTTAGTCCTTGTTCTACCAATCTTGCCTTTAGTTTTCTTGGATCATGCAATCTTGTTCCTCCTGACGATAATTCTAGATATCCAAATTGAAGATCAAAGGAGCGAGATAATGAAGGATCCTCATCTTTTTCATGTATGTAAAAAGGTTTTAGTTTCATAGGCCAGTCAATAAGAAAGTAAAAACCCTGATGTCTTTCTCCCAAAGAACGCAGATGCGAATCAAGCAAATCATCTCCAAACTCAAGTTTTATTCCATCACGAGATAGTTCTTCAATTGCTTTTTTATATGTCAGACGCTCAAATGGCGCAGCTGGTTTTTTTATTTCAATCCCTAGTGTTTTTTGTTCTATAATGCAGTTTCTTTCTAGATATTCATATAAATCCGTAACAACCAATTCCAAAATATTCATAACATCTTGATAATCCATAAATGCAGATTCAATGTCAACACTGGTAAATTCTGTAAGATGACGTATTGTATGAGATTTTTCAGCTCTATAGTAAGAAGCAATTTCAAACACTCTCTCCAAGCCAATTGTGAGCTGTTCTTTGTAAAGTTGGGGACTCTGAGCAAGATAAGCTTGTTTATCAAAATACTTTAGAGAAAAAAGATTTGATCCACCCTCACTTGCACTCCCAATTATTTTAGGAGTGTTTACTTCAATGAAATAATTTTTTATCAGAGTTTCTCTAATAGAACTTAGTGCATAATGTCTTAGTTTGAAAATAGATGCAGTTTTCTTGTTTCGAAGATCTAAGGCTCTCGCGTTTAATCTATTATCTATGTTACTTTCTAGTCTGCCAATCGGATCTATTGGTAAGGGATGTACAGCTAATGTTAGTATATCGATTTTTTCAGATTTTATCTCAAAGGGAAAATCTCTCGCCTTTGATTGTTGAACTACACCGGATATCCTTACTATGCTTTGCCTAGTAAGATCTCTTATCTGATCTAAAGATTCTCTGCCAACAAGAATAATTTGTGCAACACCAGTGACGTCTCGTAATGTCAGAAAGGAAAGTTTGCCAAGCTCACGAAGATCCTCGACCCACCCTCCTACCACAACTGTGTTTCCTATCATGGAAGCATCAATATGGCCTATGTAATGAGTTCGTTTAAAATCCATAAAATTACCTTATTTTTTCTTATTCATAGGAAACTCATGCAAAAAATATTCCTCATTAATACATCTCTTATCTGCTTGTTCATGTAATTCGGTTTTTTACTTACCAAACCCGAAGATAAACTTTGACTTTAGGACCAAAATTAGAATCAATATTTGATTCCATGTTTTGCGATCTTTGAATTGTTAACATCCGTCTTGAATATTTATGGTATAATATACAAATTGTTACTGGAAAGACAGCGATCTAATTTGCCAAAAACCAAATCTAGTACTATTAATCTAAAAGATATATTGGCTTACCTTTCAGTAATCGACCTTAATACTCAATATGATTCAGAAAAAGGAATCATCAGGGCAGTAGATGGGATTAGTTTTGAGATAGAAGAGGGAAAATCAATTGGGATAGCCGGAGAGAGTGCTTGTGGAAAGAGCACTCTGGGACTTTCTATTATGAAAGCACTTCGAGGAGGTCATATTGTATCAGGAGAGATCTTATTGGACGGAAAATCCATCATCGACATATCTGAAACAGAATTTGATAAAGTGTACAGATGGAAAAAAATCGCAATGATATTTCAAGGAGCAATGAATTCACTGGATCCAGTGTTTACCATAAAGCATCAATTACGCGAGGTTTTAAAGCAACATGGGTACACAGGTGAAACAGACAAAAAAATTTCAGAAATAATGACTGCAGTAGGTCTTAGCAATCTGGAACTGGAAAAATTTCCCCATGAGCTTAGTGGTGGAATGAAACAGAGAATCATTATCGCGATGGCATTGCTTTTGAATCCAAAATTAGTCATCGCAGATGAACCGACGACAGCACTGGATGTACTTGTACAAGCACAAATTATGAAGCTTCTCAAGCAGCTAAAAAAAGAAGGTATGTCGATTATGCTAATCACACACGATCTTGCTGTCATGTCTGAAATCGCTGATAAAATTGGAATAATGTATGGTGGTAAGATGGTTGAATTTGGTGACTCGTTAGAAATTTACAAATCCCCCAAACATCCCTACACACGTGGGCTGCTTCAATCCATTCCATCATTGCGCAATAACAAGCCACCTCAATATATCACTGGCAATCCGCCAAGTTTGATAAATCCTGGTGAGCTATGTAGATTTTTAGACAGGTGTCCTCATGCAATTGAAAAATGCAAAAGTATCACTCCACCGAAGATTAAAACTGATTCGGGATATGTGTTATGTTGGCTTTATGAATAACAAGAAAATAATCTAAATTTAATTTATTATTAATTTCTAAAATATTTATGGTGTATATTGAGAATATTTTGCTCCGCTGGTAATATCACAAGTTCTTGGGTGATCTGCATCATAACAACCCTGAAGCTTTTGACTAACAGCATTATATCCATCTTGCAATAGGACATTTCTGTCTCTTCCATTAGTATCAGTAGTTTGTGTATTATCAATTCCAATATAGTGAGGACCGTTTGACACGTTCATATCGGAGAGTAATGCTGCTGCTCTTGTCTCAGATTCTGCTTGGGCTTTTTCAATATATGCTTGTCTGTCGCCTCCATTCTCGTCTGTTGAGACGCTTCCCTCTACTCCATGATAATTATACAAGCTTGCCAGTTGTGCTGCAAGATCTTTATTTTCCAGCTGGAGATTGGCGATTGCCTGCTGGATCAAAGTATTTCTATCCCTACCATTCTCATCAGTTGTCTGAGTATTTTCTATTCCAACATAATGAGGTTGAATGCTTGCTTTGGCTTCAATTATTTTAATATTATTTTTATCCATTTCTGCTTGTGCTAGAGCGATTTTCGTATTCCTATCCATTTTAACAGTTTCATCTGTGGGAGTGTTTGTTAAAGTACCATAGCTTGTTGAGAATTTGTCTAATCCCAAGGCATGAATCTGGCTGAAAATAGAAATCCCTTTTGCAGCAGAGTAGACTTGACCATAAGAAATGTTTGAAGCTCTTGGGCTGTAAACCGTTTCATCAGTAGAAGTATTGGTTAATCCGGTGTAGTTAGTATGTTGGTTTAGTGGCATTACATGGGTATGCTCATATGTTTGCATTGCCCTCATTTGTGAAATGACAGCATTATTTTGTATGTCACTCCAACTATCATCTGCCAATGCCAAATTAGAAACATATTGACCGCTAAAACCGAATAGCACAATCATCATCAAACTGGCTATTACCTTTTTTTGCACGAATTGTATCATATTTCATGGGTTTTAAAACCTTGCGATAAAGAGATGGTGTCTTAATGATCGCTTGATATAATTCGACTTGTACAGGAAATACATGGAAGCAATTCTTGTTGTACAGAATCTAACAAAGTCCTTTGATACAAAGAAAGGAATTTTGTCTTCTTCCAAACAAAAGGCTGTTGACGACGTAACCTTTTCTTTAACAAAAGGCGAAACTCTTGTACTTGCTGGAGGCTCAGGTTCAGGCAAAACCACAACTGCAAGGCTCATAATACATGCAATCGAACCTGATTCCGGAAGAATTTTTTTTGATGGCAAAGAAGTAGAAACAAAAAAATTAGACAAATTAAGAATGCAATGTCAAATTATTCATCAAGATCCAAATACTGCAATAAATCCTAGAATGAAGATTTATGACATAGTGATGGAGCCACTTGAGATTCACAGAATTGGAACAAAGCAAGAAAGAAGGGAGATGGTGATGAGTGTACTCCGCGAAGTAAAACTTGACCCAACTAAAGTCTATAATTTATATCCACATGAACTTTCGGGTGGAGAAAAGCAGAGAATAGGTCTTGCAAGAGCCCTAGTAACAAAACCAAAAGTGATCATAGCAGACGAGCCTGTATCTATGCTAGATGTCTCAATTAGAGCTGAAATTTTGGAATTAATGAAGGAACTTCAAAAAAAGTATGACATATCCTATATTTATATTACACATGATTTATCTACTGCTCGATATCTTGGACAAAGAATTGCAATAATGTGTGATGGAAAAATTGTAGAGATGGGCCCTATTGATGAAGTACTATTGTATCCAAAACATCCCTATACAAAGTCACTAATTGATTCTATTCCTGAACCTTATCAATGAGGAATAGAAAAGAATCATTAAGCATAATCAGACAATATTAAATATTCTCAATTTGCAACTTGTTGAGAATTTGAAATCTTGTGTGAAACAACTTGTGAAACTCCATTCTTTGGGAACACTCCATAAATTAAACTGGCCTTTTGTACTGTAGAATCTTTCAAAGAAACCATAATAATCTGGCTTCCTTTAGACCGTTCTTCAAGTATTTTGGATAGTCTTTCTGTGTTTAATGCATCAAGGTGAGCATCAACTTCATCAAGCAAATAAAATGGAGATGGCTTCAATGTCTGTAACGCCAAAAGAAATGTTATTGCTGCAAGTGTTTTTTCTCCACCGCTTATTGATGTGGATTCTCTTTTTTGCTTGTTAGGAAATTGTACTAGAAATGATAAACCAGAAGCAAATATGTCATCTTCGTTTTGTATCTCAAGCCATGCATTTCCTCCTGTCATCTTATTGAAGACTTCTCGGATATCTTTGTCTACTTTATCATATGATTCCAAAAAGGTTTGTCTTTTATCTTTGTCTATTTCTTCAATGAATTTTACTATAGAATTTCTTTCCTCTTCAAGTTCATTTTTACGTGTTGACATTGAGCGGTATCCATCTGAAACTTCAACATAAGTTTCTGGAGCTTTTGTGTTAAGAGAGCCAGAAAGTCCTTTTCTTTCTGATTCAAGCGCTGCTAAAATTTGTTCAACATCGAAGGTTTCCAAAACCTCATGATATCCAAATGATGAGAGGGTATCACGTATCTTATTTTCACTATCAGTTAGATCTCCAATATCACGTGAGAGTGAGTAAGATTGTCTTTCAAAATTATTGATTTCTTTTGTTAAAGTCTTTTCATTTTCATAAAATTCCTTTCGTTTCCCATCATATTCTTTGAATGCAGCAA
>CAZHDX010000024.1:0-8046 GCA_964531195.1 uncultured Nitrosopumilaceae archaeon | reverse complement strand
TGAAATAAGTTGTTGTTCTTTCTCTCTTAATGAAATTAAAGCAGTATCGATATTTTCCTTGTCTTTTGTCAGTGTTCGAGATTCTGTCTCAAGATCGTGTTTTTCGTGATTAAGAGAAGACTGTTCTTGCGATAGAATTTTCATATTTGATTTAAATGAAGTTTCTTCATTTGTAAGTAAAGTGTGATGAGTAGTTTGCTCTCTGTGCTGTGCAGCTAATGAACTTAAAGCGTTCAAGAGTCCAGATTTTTTTTCGTTTAAAAGACCAATCGAGATCGCTATTTGTGCTTGTTCCTCGTCAGCATAGTTTTCTTGTGTCAAAGAAATCCTTTCTTCAAGTGAAATAATATAAGATTCTAGCTTTGTTGCGTTTGTTTTTAGAGTATCTTCTCTTTTTTTGAGATGCGAAATCCTTGATTCAAGTTGTTCATGTGCAGAAAAAATGGACTTTAGTTTTGCTTTAGCATCAGTAAAACTAAGATCGACATTTGCCAATCCTGTTTCAGAAGCGATATATCTATTATCAATGCTTTTTGTTATTCTTTCAATTTTTTTTAGTTGAAGTTTTTTGTTTTGAATAAAGTGCTTCAACAGATCTAGTGATTGAACTAGACCATCAACTGATGTGCTCAACAAAATTATTTTGGTAAGATTAGAGATTTTTGAATTTATGTCAACTAGAACAGCATTTGCATCTGCTTCAAAAAATTGACCATCGACAGTTACGGCTTTGAATCCCTTTTTAGAAAGTGAATAAGCAGTATCTTTTGAATCTACCAGAATAATATTACCAAAAATAAAATTCTTTAATGCAGTTAGTTTTTCATCACATTTTATGTAATCTGACAATACCCCTACTATTCCTCCTTCTGATGGCAATGAAATCTTTGAGTTAGGTATGGCGTCAAGAGGGATTATACGAATTTTCGGGAGTTTTTTTTCTTGTGCAAATTCTGCTAGTCCAAGCAGGGTTGCAAAATCATTTACGACAAGTGCCTTTAACCAATCAGAGCTTACTGCAAGTATCGGTCTCTCAAATTGTTTGTCCCACGAAAGCATTTCATAGACAAGACCTAGGATTCCTAGTCTTTTGGAATCCTCTTTGAGTTTTGCTATAGAGTAATCTTCATGCATAACTTCTTTGGCAATTCTTATCTTTGCTTCATACTGGGTTGCCGCTTTGCTTGCTTTCTCTAGAATTAATGTCGTATCGTCTATATCTTTTTCAATTTTTGTTTTCTTTTCCAACATTCTTTCTAGTCTAGATTTTACTTCGTGTATAGTTGCTTCGTGTCCAGCTCTAATTATTTGTAATTTCTGTTCAAGATTAAGTAGTTTTTCTTTTTCTTCTAAATAGGATTTGATTTTTGCATTGTTTTGCTCAATTTTGTTTGCAATGTCAATTCTTTCTTGATCAATTTTTGAAAGAGATAGTTTGGCATCGTGAAGGGAATTTTTAATATTGTTTATTCTTCCATCGATTCGAAGTTTGTTTGCTGCTGCATGTGATTGTTTTTTTAGTACATTATTAATTTCGACATCTACCAAAGAAAGATCGTTATTTGAAATTTTTTTGTTCTCATTGACGGAGTTTATAGAATTTCTTGATTCCTGGATCTGCAATTCAATTTGTATGCGCTTTTCATGTAAATTATTTAGCTCCGATTCAATTTCCGGGAGTCGAAGAGATATTGTATCTAATCTTCGCGTGTTTTGAGCGATCTTACTATTTGCAGATTCTGACTGATGTAAGGCACCTGCAAGTTCAGAATCTATTGCAGCCTTTGCGGTGTTGTATGCGTCAGCTTCATCCATAAATTTTTGCTTGTCTTCTTCAAGTTTTTTTATTATTTCTTTTAATTGGATACGCTGTTCATCAAATTTTTTTATCTCAGATTGAATTGCATTTAGGTTTCTTTCCTTGGAAATCTTCTGAGATTCGATATCCTTTAACTTATTAGATGCCTGTATTGCGTGAAATCTTTTGAGTTCTCGTTCTAGGAGATCATAACGCATCTGATTGTTCCTCTCTTCTTCAAGTTCGTCAATGCGTTTTTTTATTTCATCCATTCGAGCAAGAGCGATTTCAAGACGTCTATCTGCCTCATCAAGTTGTTTTAATGACTCTGTTTTTTTCTCGTCAAAATATGCCAATCCAATGATATCTTCGATTATCTTTCTTCGTTCTTCGGCATTAAACTCTGATATGCGCGTAATTGTGCCCTGTTGAACTATATTCAACTTGTGAATGCCTGCATTTGCAACTTCAAGTATGTCAAGAATATGGTTGCGCTGCATTTTTTTTTGATTCAAATAGTAAATATTCTCGCCTGATTCGTCCATTTCCCTTGTTACCGTGACCATATTAGAATCGACAGGAATCTTCCTGTCAGAATTATCAAAGTGGCAACTTACTCTTGCGATCTTTGTACCGTGTCTACTGCCATCTATATCATGAAGTAATGATCGAAGTTTATCTACTCTCATTGTTTTTGGAGCATTTTCACCAAGTGCAAATGATATTGCGTCAAGAATGTTGCTTTTGCCTGAACCATTTGCTCCAGAAATGGCTACAAGACCAGGTTCTAAGTTAACTATAGTATTTTTATAACCAAATGATTTGAAACCAAAGATCTCTAGCTTGCGTATATGGACCAATATTCTTTTCTGCTTGAGCAGATAAAATAATAGAATGTTGACAAGTTTCCTTGACTAGGGTAACAACAATTGCAATGCGGATTTTAGAAAATTTTCTGATTACTTGTCTCGTTTTCCTTCAACAAATTCGCGAAATGCCATTTTTGCCTCTGTATATGGCATTTGAATTGGTGGGTGTTTAAAGCAATATGATGAAATGCTTGTCATAGGACCAACAAGTTTTCTATCAAGAGCAACCTTGAGTCCCCTTATTGCATCAATCATAATACCTGCACTATTATATGCGTCAATCACTTTTAGCTTTAAATCAAGTTTGATTGGAATCTTTCCAAAGTATTTTCCTTCTATATTTATGTAACAAATCTTTTCATTATCGATAAAATCTACAAAATCGCTAGGTCCTATTCTCATGGGTATATCATAATCAGCCATTGCTTTTACTGCACTTGTCTTGCTAATTCTTTTGTCCTCTAGCCTCTCTTCATCAAGCATATTGTAAAAATCCATGTCACCTCCTATGTTAAGCTGATATGTACCATCAACCAAAACTCCCCTATCGACGAAGAGCTTTACCAGAGTCTTGTGAACTACCGTAGCTCCAAGCTGGCTCATAACATCATCTCCTGCAAGTGGCAGTTTCTTTTGAGCAAACGCTTGCTGCCATTTTGGTTCAGATGCGATAAAAACAGGTATCGCATTCAAAAAACCGATGCCTGCTTCTAGTGCTTGAGTTGCATAATATCTTACAGCATTAGTGCTACCTACGGGCAAATAGTTTACTAGCATTTCTGCTCCTGTGTCAACTAGAATTTTTTTTACATCCACGTCCGGCTCTTTTGATGGTGTCACAATTTGACCCAAATGTCGACCAATACCGTCTAGAGTGGGCGCTTTTTGCACAGTGATATTCATTTTTGGCACTTCAGCAACTGAAATTGTATTGTTTGGTTTTGCATATATGGCCTCAGACACGTCCTTTCCTACTTTCGTATCTGCTACGTCAAATGCTGCCACAACCTCGATATCTCCTGGTTCATAGCCAGCTATGTTATAATCAGTAAGCCCTATGGTGTCTTGTGGATTCTTTGAATAATAATGAGCTCCTTGTATTAATGCAGATGCACAGTTTCCCACACCAGCAATAGCTATACGAATTTTTTTCCCCAAGTTATATCGACAAATACAAAATTTATAGCATCATATTAATTACTTGTGTTTCCATTCTAAAATTCATACACATAGAATCAAAATATTTTTTGTCTTTTTCTTGTTTTAGAAAGAAAGAATCATATTGTATAAATTTTTTTTTCATAAATTTCGTTAAAACCTAATTTTGAATAAAATTCTAACAGATTATCTTTCTTGTAAGTTTCAAGCATAAGATGATCCAATTTTTTTGTTCTTACCCAGTTTAATGCATATTCAATTAAAGATCTGGCCAGGCCCTTTCTCCGATGGGTAGGAAGTGTGCCAAGGCAATACAATCCCAGGATGGAATTTTTTTCATATAAAGCTGCACATGAAGCATTATAATTTGCATCAACCACGTATTCTACATTTGAGCAAGAATTTTTCACAATCTGATTTACCTCATCTAGCCATTCAAAGCAATCATATGAATTACAAAATATTTCAGACCACATTGATGAATTTTGTTCGGTAATGCGTGTAACATTAGACTCAAAGAGATTTGGTTGTACGGTCTTTATCAATACGTGTTGAGTATCGAAAAAAATAAATTTTTTTTGCAGGAGAAAATCTTCAAGTTTTTTATCATTTATTGTATAGACAAACATTTGGCTTTGATTTTCTTTAAAAATTTTAGCAGCTTCAATTATCGTTTTTTCATTCATGCAAGTTATTTGCGTAAGTTTGTCAAAGAAGATATCATCGGGTAAGTTTGGATTTACAAATACAGTACCGCATTCTAGATTAACTGTCCTGCTCCATTGCGCTACAAAACCAGCGTCATTCTCTTCAATTTTATCATTCATACAGAAAGGCCCAGTATACTAGTAATTTGTTCATAATGTTGTTTACTTATTTTATTTCCCTCTTGAACCAAATCACAGATTTTGTCCAACTGCTCTAGTGCTTTAGGAGAATTAAGATCATCATCAAGTGCAAGGAAAAATTCCTCTACTAAATTAGAAACATTCTGAGATGAATCATCAGAAGTCGTATTTGCTAGATAGTAAATTTTTTTGACAAGTGTTTTTTTACTGAGTAGATCATTTTCATTATAATTAATGTCGTCTCTATAATGAATAGAGAAGATGTAAACGCGTAATAGGTTGTGACCATGCTTGTCAACTATATCTCTTGAACGAACCATGTTACCCAGGGATTTTGACATTTTATCTTTACCTGAAAGAACTAGACCTACATGCATCCAAAATTTTACAGGGTTTTTCAGTCGTGTGAGTGCTTTGTATTGCGCAAAATGACCATCATGATGAGGATAAGCAAGTTCCTTTGCTCCGCCATGTATGTCATAACTATTACCAAAATTTTCAAAGGCGACTGTAGTATCCTGTATATGCCACCATGGCACACCTTGTCCAAAAACTCCTTCCCAAGAAAAACCAAAATCTTCAGAGCAATTCCACAGCATTATATCTTCTTGATTTTTTTTATTTGGACCTATATCCATCCTGTGCAAGTTAAGTTGTTGTCGTGATTGTTTTGAAATTATTCCATAATCGTTTACAGTTTTAGTGTCAAAATAGATATTTCCATTTGCATAATAGGCATTTTTGTTTTTCATTAAAAAAGTAATATGTTCTATAATATTGGATACATAATCTGAAACATGAGCAAGACGTGTAATTGTAGTGATATTTAATGAATTAAGATCCTTAACAAATTGTTCAGAATAGAATCTAGTCAAAGTTTTATAATCAACAGATTGCTCTATTGCCTTGTTAAAGACACTTTGATTTATGTCAGTCATATTTACAAGAACATCTATCTTGTATCCCTTGAATTGCAAAAACCTGCATAACAAGTCATAGGCAAGAAAAATCCTTGCATGACCAATATGGGTATAATCGTAAAGTGTTGGACCGCAAATGAACAGTTTTACATGTGATTTGTCAAATGGTTCAAAATTTTCTTTTTTTTCTGAATATGTGTTAAATAGCCTTAGCATTTTTTGGTACTATCGTCCACCTTGAGTGAGAATTGGATTCAAAGTAACGGTAGAACGAATTTTAGAGATTCTTCTGATCTTGTGAGTTATGATGTTTTCTAGCGCCGGGCTTGAATCTCCCTGTAACTTTACAAAAATATCATATACACCGTATGTGCCTCTTACTTCCTTTACTTCAGGAATTTTCATCAACTCATTGATAATTTCTACCTCTGAGCCAAGGTCACAATTAATGAGGATGTATAATAATTCCACATGAGAGGGTTCAATTTAACCAAATAAAAACATTATAAGATTAATCTCAATGCGATAGATCTTTGTGTCTACCGGAAAAATGAACGAGTTAAAAGCTAAAGATAAAATAAAAATCAGGTTGCTATTCTTACTTTAAGAATATTCTTGCAGTTGGCGGGTCTGCTGGATTGATAACAGTGATGTGCACCTTATCAGAGTCTTTACCTAATCCATTGACAACAGTAAGAGTAAACTCTAGATCCTTTTGATCACCTTTGGCTACTGCTGGAGCGATAAATGATGGATGTGCTGTATTTTGATTTACTAATGTCACTGGTTCTCCTCCTGTTTGTATCCATAGATATTCCAAGTCAGTACCTACACTCTTAGAACCATCCAAATCAACACTGCTCAAGGCTGGTACTGTTTGATCAGGACCTGCATTTGCAATAGTCCATTCGCGTGCTGGGTTGAAATTAGCTGTTACGTTATAATCGCCAAGATATGAGAAGTAGATATAGCTTTCACAATTTGCAACAAGGAAAGGACCTTCATACACGTTAAACATGAAAGATAATTCATAGCCATGTATTTTTTCTGGAACAGTAAATGTCAAAATTTGTTTATCAGTTTGCAAACCAGGTATTGTATCTCCGGAGCCCTGCTTCCAAGAATAATTCAATGTAGCGTTATACGGATTATCGATAGTTGGTGATAGAGTGATTGTACTACCTGGCATTGCTTTTTGAATATCATTGCAACTTACTGTTACTGGATAAAGTTTCATCACAATGACTTGCTCTGTATCAGATGCTTGTCCACCTTGACCATCATCTGCTGTTAGAGTAAATGCTAATGTTTTGGTATCAGCAGAACCTAATGCTGGAGCAGTAAATGATGCAGTTGGCTGATCTGGTGTAGAAAGTATTACATTGTCACCAGCTGTCTGGGTCCACATTAAAGTGAGAGGATCATTATCAGGATCAGTTGCAGTGCCGGTAAGCGTGACATGAGCAAGTTCTGGCACTATGATTTGGTGTCTTGTTGTGACAACAGGTGGAGAATTATGCGTTACCTCTAGTGTGTATGAGGTAGTACTTTTTCCGCTGTGCGAGTTATCAACTGTAAGAGAAAATGTAAGAATCTTTGATTCACCTTTTGCTACTACTGGAGTTGTAAAGGTGATCTCTGGTGTAGTATAGGACTTTATGGCAACAGGCTCTCCTGCTGTTTGGGCCCAAAGATATGACAATGGAAAGTCTTGTGGATCAGTTGACTTTAAACCTGAAAGTGTATACTGGGTGTTGTCATGAACAATGGAAAAATTGTTAGCGTCAGTTGCTTGTATGCTGGTAGTATCAGAATAAACAGAATTTATTGTAAAGCCAATTGAAAACAAAGCAGTTGCAAGTAATGCAAAAATCAAAGTCTGCTTCATAAGTGTACACATTTAGAAGGGGTATTTAACATATACGGTCGAGTGAAACTTGTCTCGATCATGAAAATTTCTTTATAATTTTTTAATTTCAGGGTTTTTAAGATCTACTAACATTTTGACGTTTGCTAACGATCGTTACCAAAAGCAGAATAGTTGGAAAAAGATAATCTGAAGAATCATCTGATTTTTCAGACTATGATTTTGATAGGTGGTCTTACACCTGTCTTATGACATTACGGAACAAAAAACTGAGAACTGCATCCACACTTTAAAAGGGTGTAGATATTAAACAATACATTGGGTTCTGACATTACAATTAGAGAAATAAAATCTATCAATATAGAAGGTGGTTATTTGATAGACGGCTTCCCTTATGCAGGTCTAGCTAATGCGATTGCAACAGAATCATTGACAAGTACTATCGACTTTGAATTAGCTGGTGTGATAGATTCCGAACTCTTTCCTCCAATTAGTATTATCAAAGATGATACACCAAACTTTCCTGCTAGAATATTTGTCAATCCTACACTCAAGGTGGCAGTTTTTTTGTCATATTTAACACCTC
>CAZHDX010000023.1:0-13349 GCA_964531195.1 uncultured Nitrosopumilaceae archaeon | reverse complement strand
ATCTAATCTTCTGTATCTTCTTCCAATGGCACCAGAGTGATCTAAAAATGCATCATATTTTGTTTTGAGTTTAAAAAAAATCTCTTCAGCCTTTTCTGCAAGTCCATCTTTTTTTACAAGGGAGAGAATGCCAATATGGATAGGAGCAAGATATGGTTTTAAGGCAAGAACAATTCGTTGATTTTCCTTGTCCTCATGCAAACTGTGCTCTAAAATAGTGTAGAGACTACGATCAATACCCATCGAAAGCTCAAAAACATGTGGAAGTACTTTTGTCTCATCATCTAGAACTTCAAATTTTTCCTTGCTTGTATTAGAGTGACTTTTTAAATCATAATCCGATCTATAATTGCACGCAACAAGCTCAAGCCATCCTGTAGTTGTTTCAACTTCAAAATCAAAAGCAGTTGATGCGTAAAATGCTTTTTCTTTTTCTCCCAGTTTTCTAAATCTACTTTTTTTAACGTCAATTCCTGTCTTTTGATAAAATTCTACAAGTAGAGCCAAATAATATGCGACAAGCTTGTTTGGTATAATCCCCGAATCCAATGCCTGTTTGCAAGTCATGGTTTCAATTTTGTCTTCAACCATGATTCTAAGCTCAGTATTTTCAACTTCAACAAATTTTTCAAGATTATTTAACTTGTCTGGATTACAAAATACTTCAATTTCTGCCTGATAAAACTCTCTTAGTCTTAAAAGACTCTGTCTTGGAGATATTTCATTTCTAAAACTCTTTCCAACCTGAGCTATTCCTAGAGGCAATTTTCCACGCATTGTTTTAAAAAGTCTGGGGAAATCAACAAAAATGGATTGGCATGTCTCCGGTCTAAGAAATGCTGATTCTTCTTCAGGACCTATTCCTACTTTGAACATCATGTTGAATTTACGAGCTTTTTCAAAACTGCCTTTACATTTAGGACAGACTATTGCCTTTTCAACAATTACTTTGTCAAACTCATCAAGTCCTGCACTTTCAGGAACGACAATTGAAGTAGCTTCAATAATTAATTTATCAGCTCTGAAAATAGACTTGCATTTCTGGCAAGATATTATTGGATCAGCAAAACTTGAAAGATGACCTGACGCATCAAAAACAGACTTTGACATAATTTGAGAGCCATCTATTTCCATCATTCTGTCTCTTCTGATAAATTCTCTTCTCCAAAGATCTACAAATTTATTTTTTAGATTGACACCAGATGGACCATACTCCCAAAACCCAGCTTGTGCA
Organism: uncultured Nitrosopumilaceae archaeon; assembly: GCA_964531195.1. Lineage (GTDB taxonomy): Archaea > Thermoproteota > Nitrososphaeria > Nitrososphaerales > Nitrosopumilaceae > TA-20. The sequence goes on along the minus strand of CAZHDX010000023.1, from coordinate 12,115 downwards.
TCCGAATAAATTTCACAACTTGGAAAATAGAATCCTCGTTCTAATGCCAGTTGCATTATTTGGTCATAATTCATGCAAAATCATCCATAACTTAGAATTCATACGTAATTATGCTAATTCCTTTACTTTTTTTATGTTTCCAAAATCATCGCGTTTTTCATCTATTGGTGTTTCTAAGATTATTGGGATATTTTTAGAATTGGCAAATTTAATAATATGAGCTAGACCAACCTCCCCAATTCGTCCTAATCCGATATGTTCATGTCTATCAAGATTACAATTAATCTCTCCTCTAGAATCGTTTAGATGTATTATTTTGATTTGTTCTAAACCGATTGCCTTCTTAAATTTTTCAAGAGTTGAGGAAACAGTCTTCTCTGTTCGCAAATCATATCCAGCTGCAAATGCATGACATGTATCAAGACAAATACCAAATCTTTTTTCTGGTTTAAGTTGAAACAATATTGAACCAAGCTGTTCAAAATCAGAACCAACGCTGTTCTTTTGTCCAGCAGTATTTTCTAGAAGAATAGTTACGTCATCTTTTGTTTCTTTTGCAGCCTTTGCGAATGCTTTTACCAATCTTTCTATTCCTTTTTTTTCACCAGATCCTGTGTGGCTGCCAAGATGCGCTACAATATAAGGAATTCCCAACTCACTGCATCTTTTTATCTCATTAATCAATGAACTCACAGATTTTGCAAATAGATCGTCTTTAGGTGAAGAGAGATTGGGTAAATATGGCATATGGGCAACTGTTGCGTATCTATCAATTTTGCTTTTTGCAAGTTTTTCCTTAAAGGTCTCTACATCTTTAGTAAAAAGTGCTTTTGCATCCCATCCTCTTGGGTTTCTAGTAAAAATTTGAAATGCTGTACAATCTCTTGCTACTGCATTATCAACTGATCTGTCGATGGAGCCCGAAATAGAGACATGCACACCAACTTGCATGTAGGTGATTTTTTATGAGGATAATTTAAACTCCTAGGGAAGTACATTTGAAGCATACTTAGATACTGTCAAATTTTGAATTAATGACCTTCAAATTTCCAAAATGCAATCAAATTTTTAAGGCAAAAAGTATCAAATAAAATGTGTTACAGCTTGGTATAAAGGAACTTGCAAAGTATCCATTTCTTGCTGAAACTGGAGACTATCTAAGAGACAAAGGTTTCAATTTAGAACAGCTTTCAGACGTAGATTGGAAACCTGCCGTGGAAAAGGCCTATGGAAGAATTGTTGTTGCTACCACGGGGCAAATTTATAGCGGCGACATAGAAAATCCGGATCTTGAAATTCTTTCTTTTGTAATTGCAATAATCTTATTAAAATTAGCAGGACTTTCCACTTTGAACAAAAGATTTTCTCTTGCAGAAGCTAGAAGAGCAGAGAAATATCTTGAGCAAGGTCTTAATACTTTACAAAAAGATCGTACAATAATCGAAAACCTCAAGCTAAAAGAGGAATCAATTCATTCTTCTCTGAAAATAATACAAGATCTATTTGCTATACGGGTGGAAAAAGATGATAGTAGATTAAAAATTCGAATTCCAGATTATCTCAGACGTGCAGCCCATTTTAATGAACGAGAATGGAAATTAGTAAATCGACAAGTAGAAGATGGCTATGTTCATCTCTCTTCACACGAAATTGTCAGACTAGTGCGAAAAGAACTTGACATGTATATCAATTCAAAAATTCAATCAATTAGTGTACCGCCTATTCCAGAAACATTTCAAGAACGAATAGTAGACTTGAAATTTCTAGCCAAGAAATTCTCTAATGCTGTAATAGTATCAGGTGATTATCCTCCATGTGTCAAACATGCTATAGAAATACTTGATAAAGGAGAAAATTTGTCACATTCAGGAAGATTTATGCTTGCTACATATTTGCTTGCCAAGGGACAAACTGTTGAACAAATTGCACCACTTTTTAAAAATGCACCTGATTACAATGAGCGAATCACAAAGTATCAACTTGAGCATATAGCAGGTGCTTCTGGCAGTGGAACAAAATATTCTTGTCCCTCATGTGAAAAATTAAAAAGTGAAAATCTTTGTTTTGCAATCCCAGAATGTGACGGAATAATAAATCCAATTCAATTTGGTACAAGGAGAAAGTCTAATGCTTAAAAAAAACATAAACTTTGTAGAAGCTTCAATGAAGGAATATTACTTTGCAAATTTTGAGCAAATTCATGTTCCATCTAGGGTTACAGAAAGAGAATTTGGTTACCAAAAATTTGATTCAGGAATGATCAGACATCTTACCATAAAAAATGATAAAGATTTGCATCTTTTACTTATGACCCAGGTGCCGTCAGATGTTTATTGCTCAAATGCATACTATTCATTTCCGAATCTGCCAATGTCAGAGAAAGATTGGAAAGAAGCCGATCTGATATTTGATATAGATGCAAAGGATTTGAAACTTCCCTGCAGAAATAACCACACATGTTTCAAATGTAATTCTTGTCATAACATAAACATCCAAACATCAAAATGCGTTAAATGTGATTCTGATAAATTTGATTTAATATCAGTAGCTTGTCCAAATTGTATTTCTGAAGCAAAAAAGGAAGTAAAAAAACTAGTTCAAGTTTTGACAGAAGATCTGGCAATAAGCAAAGAAAATATGCATGTGTATTTTTCTGGAAACGAAGGATTCCATGTTCATGTAAAGAATTCTGAATATCAAATTTTGGATTCTAGAGAAAGAGCAGATCTGGCTGATTATATTATGTTCAACGGAGTAATACCAGAGACTTTTGGGATCAATAAACAAAATAATTCAAAATCCACTCTGCCAGACACCCAAGAAAATGGATGGCGAGGAAGAGCTGCAAGAGAAATTTTTAGTTCACGATCAAAGCGACCAAAAATTATTCAAGAGATACTTTTAGGAGGATATTCAGCATTTCAATCAAGACTAGAAGTAATGCGAAATACGATAGGAATCAGAATTGATCCAAAGGTAACTATGGATGTACATAGAATATTCAGATTGGAAGGTTCTATTAACAGCAAAAGTGGTCTTTCCAAAATTCTTTGTAATGATTTGGAAAGCTTTGATCCTTTTTCTGATGCTTGCCTACTTGGTGACGAAAAAGTAGAGATTTTGGCAAATTGTCCTATGACGTTTAAACTTAAAAAAAAGAAATATGGACCATTTGTCAACGAGACTGTCTCAGTGCCAAAACATGCAGCAGTTTACATGATTTGCAAAGGACTAGCTGATGTTACCCAAGAATAATCAAAATAAAGTCGAATTTTAAGAAATTTATCCTTTTTGAGATATTTTATGTCATTTGTATTCCTTAGGTAAGACATTAATTTAACACAAAGTAAGGAACTGTGATTTTGTACAGCTCATCTACTCAAAATAGCCCACCTCCGCGTGACACGGGAAAATATATCAGAATAGGCATAGCTGCACTCATCGGCATAGTAATTTTTGTTATGATAAGCAATCAGGCCGTGATTTTGTACATGAATGTAAAAGAATTTGGTCATCTATTCACAAAACCTCTTTACTATTCTCTTCTTTCAGCTGTAATTCTTGCATCCATAGTTTTGATCAGAGTAAATATCAAAAATCGCAATTCAATTGCTTGGTATAGCATCAACGCAGCAATAAATTTTCTAAAAAAAGGAAACAATTATTCAATATCAGAAAACATACCTGATTTTAAAGATCATAAGCTAAGTGTTCCGAATTTTATAATTTGGCAAATAACTAAAGTTCTACTTTTTGGTGCTTTCTTTACCAACCTAATGTTCGGTTTTGCAGTATCATATATGCTTCAAGGAAATGACTTTGGGGTACAAAGCATCTGGGGATTGTTCTCGCTTCCATTTACAACTCCGCCTACAGATCCAGCATATGCAGTTGATAAAATCGTTCCAATGATTCCAACACTGACTGTTTTAATTCCTCCTTTACTTGCTGCAATTGGTATTCGCCTTGTGCTCTATGTGGGATTACATAACATTGTCAGAATAATCATAAGTTACGTACAGGATGCATCAAAGGGCAAACCAAAATTCCTAGATTATATCGCTACTATAGAAGGCATTATCAGTATTGCAATTATTTGGGCTGGCATAAACATGTTTTTCACCGATCAAATTGATTACAATACAAGATATGCAATTGGAGGAACTCTAGTTGCAGGATTTGCACTAGTCGGATTTTATTTTGTTGATAAATTCAAATCCAGAGTCATAATTCACCCATCAAAACGGGATATCTACATTCGAATTCTGGCAATCATTACAATTGTTGTGATTGCAGGCTCTATAATGGCTGTCAATAACAGCATTGCTGACGCAAAAAAAATTGAATATCTTGGACCCTATAAAGCTGCACAGATAGGAGTTAATCGATACCTAGGCCAACTCGATCAAATCAATACTACATCTTATAATGTCAAGCAGAGTATTCTTCAGCCAGAAGATATACCAACTTATGTCTCAGCAAATAATGGTCTTTTAAACAAGATTAGGGTATGGGATTGGGACGCAGCATTTGCAAAGCTCAAGCCAGAAATTGGATTAATCCCGTATGTAGATTTTGAAAATAATGACATCTTACGGTTCAATGATACTCTTTATTGGACTGCATCAATGAAACCCATTCTCCCAACATCTGTAAGCGCAGAAAATAGATGGTATAATGAACATCTTGTTTATACCCATGTTGACAATGGATTTCTTACACTAGATGCAAGTAACGGCACAATTGTAGATAGTAGTACTCTATTCAAACAACGAATAATGTATTATGGAGAAGGTGGATTATTTTCAGATACTTGGGCTGCCTATCCTGTTGATAGAAATGGAAATACTGCTGAGATAAACAATGCTACATACAATGGAAAAGGAGGATTAGATGTAAATCCTCCGATAAGTCAAATTTTTGAACCGAATTTTTTCCTTTCTTATCCGACAGAGCCAATACACATTATTCGTTACAGAGATATTCATGACAGAATGCAATTATTGTATCCCTACTTCCAATACAACATATTTGGAAACGACGTAGATGTTCTTCCAGTTACAGACGGTAAGAAATCTTATTGGCTTATTCCTCTCATAATTGGCTTTGATACAAAAAATGTTCCTTGGTCTGTAAGTAATCCATATCTTAGACTTGTTGGATACGCCTTGATGGATACTTATGATGGTAATGTTACTCTGATTAAAACTGGCAATGATTTCTTTACCAACATGTTTGTAAGTCAATATGGAACCAATTTCATAGACACACCTTCATGGTTGCAAAAACAACTTCGCTATCCTGAAGAATTATTCAATTGGAAGGTGAACATGTTTAATATTTATCATGTCACGGATACGTCTACATTTATTCAGGCAAAGGATTTCTATGAAGTTCCAGATGGATTAGGGACTTATTACGTTGAAGAAAAACCACCAGGATTTGACAAGACTTCATTCGTAGGATTACTTTCACTTGAGCTCCGAGGTTCACAGGGAAGAAATCTTGCAGGTTACATGACTGTTCAAAATGATATTCCTGATTTAGGTAAAATGCAATTTTACCAGGTTCCATTGGATTCGAAAACAAAACTTCTTGGTCCATCAGCAGTGCGTGAAGCGTTAGCCAGGGATCCTGACTTTGCCCAATTGCAGACCTTACTTAGAAATCCTCGAGTAGGAGATAACATCCTTTACAGAATTGGTAATGATGATGTATACTTTATTCCAGTATATACTGCAGGCTCTGGAGGAGTAGTCACACAACTTGGAACAATTGCAGCAGTAGGTGCAGCATTTGACGGGGAATATCATGTTGGAATGGGTAACACTCCTCAACAAGCATTTGCTGCCTATCTTGCTAAACTTAGTGGTATTTCTCCGTCAAACGTCACAAGCGGGCTCCAATTAGATAGGACAAGCAGGATTACTACACTAAAAACAGTATTAGAATCTGACAACCTGAAAATAGTTAGTCCTACACTAGTGCAGTTGCCACTTTCTTTTGAAGAGGGAAAGACATCATTTTTGCAGCAATCTGATTTAGAAAATACAAAAGAGTTGATCTCTACATTCCTAAAGAATTTTGTCCAACCTAGAACTGACAGGATAATTTTCTGGGAAGAAAATAATACAGTAAAAATAGGAACAATAGTGGTAGTCGATAATGTACCAGAATTGCATTATATCTCAATTGGTGTAGGATAATTGCTACTAGTGGTAGATAATGGATCTGTCTACACTAAATCTCTCTTGAATTTTTTATCTGACAAAAAAATAGCATTTGATACCATTTCATTTGACAAGGTAATTCTTTCAGAGCTTGACACATATTCGTCAATAATCCTGTCTGGTAGAACAAAAAATAACTCGTTAATGAATGCTGTCAACTCTAAAATCATCAAACATGCTGTTGTAGAAAAAAAATCCCTTTTGGGAATTTGTTATGGGGCTGAAATCCTAGCGCTAACACTAGGAGGAACAATAAAGAAAATGGATGGCTTGCACAAGGGGCTTCAGGAAATTGAAATTATAAAGCCCAATGCTTTATGTGAGAACAAAATTAAGGTGTTTGAGAGTCATTCTTACTTGATTTCAAAACTCGACAATAGCTTTGAGCATATTGCAAGATCTGATCTTTGTAAATTTGAAATATTTCAATATTCCAACCACAAGATATTTGGAACTCAATTCCATCCTGAAATGAGTGAAGATGGAAAGAATCTTTTGGAAAAATTTATCAATATTCAATAGTTTTAATATTAATAATTTATTTTAATTTTTGATGGAAGATAATAATCATATTCTTACTGTGCCAATTGTAAATGAAGAAAATCTAGTCTTGCCCCTTGTAATCAATGCAGTTTCAAAATATTGGGGGGTCGATATCCCATTTTCAGAAGCAGACGAACTTGCAAAAAAATATCCAAAGATAAGAGGAAGCATAATAATAGAAGGAATAGAGCTCGCAGAGCGACATGGACTTGGCAGTTTGATTGTCAACTCTACTATTTCAGAATTAAAAAAATTAATTGATATGGGAATTCCTGCTATAGTAATACTTCCGGGAGTCCAAGATACAATTCAGCATGCGTCAATCATTATAGGGTATAATGATATGGAAAGAACAATCTTGCATTATGTTCCTGAACCTGATAAAATCGGCGCCATCCCTGAGAAAAAGTTTGATCAACATTGGTCTGAAGATGATAGGTTGCTACTTGTTATTGCCCCAACTGATATTCTTTCAGAAATAAAATTAGAAAATCGATCAAAAGAAAAATCAAACAGATTATGTTTCAATGCAGAAAAGTTCCGTTTGCAGGGAAATTTTAAGGATGCTAAAAATAATTTGCAAAAAGCAATTGAACTAAATTCTTCAAATTCCACCGCACTTTGCTTAATGGGTGGAATACTAAACGATCAAAATTCTCCTGATGCTGTGAATTATTATAAAAAAAGTTTAGAATCAAACCGCAGATGTTATCTAGCTTACCGCGGTTTAGGAAATTTTTATTTGAAATTAAAGGATTATCTGAATGCTGAAAATTTTTATACAAAAGCAATAGAAATAAACCAAAATCGTTTTGGTCCAATCTATAAAAATCGTGGTTTAGTAAGATTAGAGCAGAACAAAAAAGGTGAAGCAAAGAGCGATTTTGAAAAATATTTAGAACAAATGCCACAAGCAATCGATAAAAAAAACATTCTTGAGGCTCTAAAGGAACTGTAAATTTTGGAAAGGTTTTACAATGATTGAAAAGTTGTTACAATATGGATTGTATATTTTGTAAGATTGTGGATGGGAAGATTCCATCAAGAAAAATAATTGAAACAACAAAATCCTTAGCAGTTTTAGATGCCTTTCCCTTGACTAAAGGACATGTACTAGTTATTCCAAAGAAGCATTTTGTCAAAATTCAAGAAATGAGCAAGAAGGATAATGCAGATCTCTTTGAAATTGTAAGAATTTTAGCAGGGAAATTGGAACACTTTGGTCCTTCTTCTCTTATTGCTGTTCATAATGGCAAAGAAAGTGGACAGGAAATACCTCATGTTCATGTACATATTATTCCTCGTAATGCTGATGAATCCGTTGGCCCGGTTCACAGTATGTTTAGTAAAAAACCAAAACTGACAGATGATGAATTTACTCATATAGTAAACAAACTAAGAAATTGAAATCAATTAATTTTTTAATTCTGAACAAATCTTTTTATCTAAAACTTTAAATTTTACTTAGAGAACTTATAGGTATAATATATTCATCCCAAAATAATATTGCCATTGCAACAATACAGGGACGGTCTTATTTTAAATTTGTACAAACTCTTCAAAGTTTAAAAATGAATTATGATTCTATCTTGCCTGACCATATTGAAAGCACAGATAAAAGACTGATCCTCACTACATTACAAGAGGCATCAAAAATTGCAAGTACTTTTGTTCTTTATGCAGAAGAATTTGAATCAGATCTAACTGTAATAAACGGATTAATAACACGGAAGCTTGAATCAGGCTTACATGAAAGTACATTAATTATCGGAATAGATCCTGGCGATAGAATTGGACTCTCTGTTTTTTATTATCAAAAAGAAATCGAAAGTTCAACTTACAAGTCAGTTGATGATTTAATATCGCATATAGTTAGAATTTTAGGACAATTAAAAGCAGAAAGAAAAATTGTTAAAATAGGAAATGGAAATATGAAAATGGCGCGTCAGATAACTGATAAATTGAATCTTAGTTTTTGTTCTCATTATGAATTAGAATTTGTAGATGAACGAAAGACCTCATTAAAAATAAAATATCATAACAAGCGAGGAGAACGCGATAAGATATCTGCTCGATACATTACCAAGAGAGATGGCTATAGGCACATGATATTACCCCTGTCTAGAATTGGTTAATGTAAAATTAGAAATCTATAAAAAATATTTATATGATACTTCTGGAAAATCATACAAAACATTGAAAATTTCATAATTTTGGAAAGCTAACGTATTTATAGAGGTTTTTCCCGTTTTTTCTAGAAACTCTACAATTGATCTAGGAGATCTGATATAATTTTTACATAAAAATCGTTTATTAGATATAGAAATTTCCGATCCATGCTTAAATACTTAGTAATACTATAACTAATTGCGAGGATTAGTGGTCGTAAATGACATGTAAAGGAATATGCACAAGATACAAGGCGCAAAAGCCTGTAGGGACTGGACGATATGCATCTGGACAAAAAAGATGCCAAATTTGTGAGATCTTCATAAAATGGGAGGGTCTGTGGTGTCCTTGCTGTGGATATAGACTTCGTACAAAACCACGAAACCTGAAATACAAGGCAAAATTGCGAGCTAGAGTGGAAGCTGATTCACACCTAGAGCCTATTGCTGTAAAAGCTGAACAAGAAGAGATTGAAGTAGAGGTTCCAGTCAAAAAGACTAGAAAAACCAAAGCAACAAAAGCAAAGACGAAAAAAGTTGCAATGGAACCAGTAGTAATAAAGGCCTAGATTTTACTAGACTATTAATGTCCAAGGTAAATTATAAGAAAAAGCTCATAAAATCTGATAAACGAAAATTTCTTGTTCAATTATTAAAGTTTGATAATGGAAATTTCATCTCCATTACTGAAGGAAAAGAAAAAATTGGCACTATGGTAGTTTCAATTGGCTCGAAAATGCAAGCATCGACAGCTACTGTGATCCCGTCAAAATCTAATTCTTTTTTTTTAAAAATGGTTTCTGAACGAGTTGCAACGACTCTAAATGGAATTTGTGTTGTATCAATTAATATACAAAAAGAACTTGGACTAGAATTAATGAAATCAATTATGAATGAAATAATGGAAATTGTAATACAATGACTGACTTACGATCTTTTCTTTTTGCTATAAACAAATTAAATGAATTATCTGTTGTTAAAAAGAAAGTTTCCACAGAATATGAAATTGCTGCTGTTACTGCAAAAATAGATGGCGGTAAAGCAGTATTATTTGAAAATATTAAAGAGAGTAAATTTCGATTAATAGCAAATCTTGTTGGTACAAGAAAAAGATTTGCAAAAGCTGTAAATTCAACAGAATCAAACATTCATCAAAAAATAATATCTGCCATTGAACATGCAAAAAAACCAAAAATAACACAAAATGCAAAATTCATGGAAAATAGGTCAAAGGATTTGACCATCTTGCCTATTGTAAAACACTTTGAAAAAGAACCTGGACCTTTCATTACTTCGTCTATAATCTATACACAAAACCATGAATCAAGAACGCAAAATTCATCATTTCATAGACTAATGCCACTTGACTCTATTCATTTTTCTGTAAGAATGGTAGAGGGAAGACACTTACACCGCACCTTCGTGAATGCCAAAGAACATGGTGAGGATCTTAAAGTGGCAATAACGGTTGGCGTGCATCCTGCCATATCGATAGCTGGTGCATATCAAGCAGAATGGGGAAAAGATGAGCTAGAAATAGCTAATGCCATTTTGGGAAATAAATTGATGTTAGCAGAGACTCCTTATTCTAAGATGAAAGTGCCACATGATACAGAAATAGTCATGGAAGGAAAACTACTGCAAGATAAAACACACGAAGAATGGATGGTTGAAATGTTAAGGACATATGATTTTAAAAGAAAACAGCCTGTTTTTGAATTAGAAAATCTATACTATAGAAACAATCCGATATTTCATGACATTCTTTCTGGCTATTCAGAACATCGGTTACTAATGGGAATGCCAATTGAAGCTAAATTAAATCGAGATGTTAAAAGAGATTTTCCAAGGACAAAACAGGTTGTAATGAGTGATGGTGGTTGTAATTGGCTTCACGCTGTGGTTCAAATTAATAAAAAGAAAAATTCCGATGGAAAAACTGTAATCCAAAAAACTTTTGCTGCTCATAGATCTTTAAAAATGGTAACAGTAGTTGATGCAGATATTAATCCAAATAGTGCATCAAGTGTAGAATATGCCATGGCAACTAGATTCCAGGCAGACAAAGATCTGGTAATCATAGAAAAGGTAAGAGGTTCAAGCCTTGATCCATCAAGTGATCAAAAAAATCTGTTAACTGCAAAACTTGGAATTGATGCAACAAGACCCCTCTCTAAAAGACCTGAAGGGTTTGAAATTGCACAAATTCCTAAAATTGATAAAATCTCGTTGAAAAACTATCTAAAATAGCAGCTTCTCAGGATTGTTTAATGAAGAGAGCCTATCATTAAAGCAATGAATAGTATCGCAAGATAGGGACTAGAGAATTTGAATAATGTCCATGATGCCTTTTCAGATGGCTTTGTTAGCACCCAAGCACTAAGAATTATCATTATGGCGCCTGACGCTATTGCTGTATACAAATAAACATCGTTTAGAATTTTTTCTCCATTATTTGTGAGAAAAAATGGAATAATACTAAAAAGAACCATCATGAGCGTTGTTCCTGCTATTACTCTAACAGATGTCTTTTCAGACTCTACGGCTGTAAGCATTGGAACATTCACCTTGTTGTAATCTTCCTTGAAATGTAGAGTGAGAGCCCAAATATGCATTGGAATCCACACGAATACTAGACCTGCCATTATCAACCCCAGATCCCACAGACCATGAGTTGTTACTGCTACATATCCTATCATTGCTGGAGCGCCTCCAGAGAATCCACCTAAAACAATGTTAGTTCTGCTTTTTCGTTTTAATAAATGACTATAAATCAAAATGTTATCTGCTAATCCAAAGGCCATAAAAATTCCGGCCCACATACCATTCCAAAAAGAACTTGTAAATGAAATTGAGAAAGAACATACCAAAGAAATTGCTGCAAGAATTAATCCAAAATTTCTCGCTTTTTCAGCAGGAAAAATTCTTCTGCTAGGAATTGGCCTGTTTTTTGTCCTCTCCATGATTGCGTCAATATCTCTATCATGATAATTGGTCAAGGTGTTGGCTGCAGCTGATCCTGATGTAACACCTGCCAATATCAAAATCCATGTTGCTAGAGAAATTTGAATATGGTAAATGTTCGATGCTGTAATAGCTGCGCCAAAAGCAGTAAAAACTAAAAGATACCAAATTTTTGGTTTAGTCAGTTCGTAATATACCTTAATTCTTGAG
>CAZHDX010000022.1:0-13385 GCA_964531195.1 uncultured Nitrosopumilaceae archaeon | reverse complement strand
AAAAACCACCAGACAAAGGACTGGTAGTCTTTTGCGGTGCTCTTCCCGCAGAGGGAGGAGGACCGATTGGTAGTGAAGTTATCAAAATGTATGAAATAGAGCCGCCAAAAGAATTACAGACATTTCTCTACAGATGCGATGATCATTTTCATGTCGAATTATTGAAGGATATGTTAAAAGACGACAACATGATAGGTTTTTTGGCAATTGATGCGAAAGATGCCGGTTGGGGACTTTTGCACGGAGATAAACTTGAAGTATTGTCAGAAACCTCTTCAGGAGTAGCCGGAAAACACAGACAGGGAGGACAGTCCGCTAGAAGATTTGAAAGGTTAAGAGAGATGGAGCTTGGAGCGTATTATCACAGAGTTGCAGATACCACTAGAGAATACTTTATTGACATTTATCCAGTCAAAGGGTTAATAATATCTGGCCCTGGGCCGACAAAAGAGAATTTCATAAAAGAAGAATATCTAGAATATCGACTCCAAAATAACATAATAGCTACACTGGATACATCGTACGCAGGTTCTGAAGGAGTCCGTGAAGCCTTTGCTAGAGCACAAGAAGTACTATCGGATTATAGAATGGTTGAAGAAAAAAAACTTGTTGAAAAGCTATTTCATGAAATTCATTTCTCACGTGGACTTGCCATATATGGACTTAAAGACATAATTGAACTTCTAAAAAAAAATGTTGTGAATGTTGTGCTCATCACTGATGACACAAATCTAAGAAAACTTGATGTCACGTGTAAAAGATGCCAAAACATACAAACTGAGATATTAGAAAGACCTAAGATCATTCCAAGAACACAGGAACTATTAAGCTCTCCATGTCCAAATTGCAAGAGCATGGATCTTGATGCAAATGAAAAAGATATCGTAGATTACCTGTCCTTATTGGCAGGGGAAACTGGCGCAAAGATCGAGGTGATATCAGGCACCACGGAACATGGTGCAATGTTATCAAGTATTGGAAAAGTAGGAGCATTTTTGAGATACAATCCAAATCAATGAAGAATATTTTATTGAATTTCAGTAGATAGAAATCATATCAAGAGCGTATGCTAAAAAATCTATACAAGTAAAAATGAAACTGCAGGCAAGTTACGTGATGGTCGTAATGACTTACCTTTTGGTCTGGTGTCGCCTACAGTCTCTGGCTAAAAAGCATATTAAAGATACATAAAAACAAGCAAGTATTATTCTAAGACATCTGGTCAATAATTTTTGTTATGAGTTGGATTAAAAATTGGATTAAAAATTTCTGTAAGAGTATATTGAAACAATAGTGATAGCTAAAAATAAAATTCTAAAATTATTTGAACGATTTTATTGATTGTCTTATTTTAGTTGCCAAATTTTCTAAATCCTCGTCCTTTGGAATCATTCTTTTTGTCCACATGGAACCAGTAGTGGAGTATCGTGGCACTATATGTACATGGACATGAGGAATTATTTGATTTGCGGCTTTCCCATTGTTTTGGCCTATATTGAAACCATCTGCTTGAGTGACATCAAGTATTGCACGTGCGATAAATGGAATTTTTGAGAATAGAGTAGCCACCTTTTCTTGATTCATATCGGTAATTTTTTCATGATGATCTCGAGGCATGACAAGTGTATGCCCTTTCTGAATAGGATACTTGTCCATTAAGGCAATGTGATTGTCATCTTCATAAATAAAATGTGCATTTATTTTTCCAGAAATAATATCACAGAAAAGACAATTCATGACTTAGTAAATTTTAGTAATTTATTTAAATTAATGCAAATCACGTACATTGAATCAAAGCCATCATTCGTCATCATCTTCTACTTTTGGTTTATGACCCAAAGAGAATTTTATTTTTGATACTGATTCCTTTTCATAATCACCATTCGCATCTGCAATAAATATTCGAAGTTTACCATTTCCCTCTTTTTTAATTATGACTGATAATTCAAATTCAATACCTGATTTTAGCATCATTTCTCTAACTTTACTATTATCTATTGCAATTGCTACCTGCTTGATAAATTCTGTTAGTTCTTTTGAATCTATATCCATAAAGATCCGTTCAGCTCCAACAGTTTAACTAATGAAGGAATCATATGGTTGAGCTTGTTTTTAATTATATGATAACCTATCCACTGCCCTTTCTGTTGCCGGTACATAGCCAAAGGTGAATCTGCTTGAAATTAAATGACATCTTCCAAATCTGGAAACCACGAAGCCGTTATGAGGACAATTTATGATTCCTCGATAGAATTCAATCTAAAACGTGATAAATGAATTTCCTATTCTTAGGTGACCACATTCTCAATTGAAGACATCGAACTTTCACATTTTTTGTTGTGACAAAGCGACAAACAAAACAGGTCTTTCCAGATACTGTTATTTAGGGTAAAAAATGGAATTTTATTGCTCATGGGTAAAAAAGATCGAGAGGAGCGAGTAAAGGAACGAGAAAGCTACGTTGAAAAACACCAGAAACAAAAGATGAAGTACAAACTAATAGCTATTGGCGTTTTTGGAGGAATAATTGCAGTTCTTGCCATTTCTAGTTATAATTTCTATGAGTTATCAACAACTGTAACGCCACAGGGAGTACCTGTTGGAGCAGGACCACTTGGCGGAGTTCACATTCATGCAGGTCTGTTGACAATGATCTACAACCAGATGTTTGATTATTCATCACCAGCTTATCAATTAAAGAGTCCATACATTCATTTTGAAAAAGATAATGGCGAGACGGTTCACATGCATGCAGCAAATGTAACTATGGGATTTTTATTTGATTCAGTTAAAATAGGATTAACAGACAAATGTTTCACCTTTCCAGATAAAAGAACTTTTTGTAACAATGATCAATACAAATTAAAATTCTATGTAAATCATAAAGAAATTCCAAGTTTTCGAAATTATGTATTTAAAGATGGAGACAGAATGTTAATTTCGTTTGGAAATGAAAACGAAACCCAAATAAACGATCAGCTTGCAAGGCTTGATTCTTTCAAGCTAATTACTTAAGGTTCTTTTAACGCATCTTTTAATCTGTTGAATTCATCAATTGAGATTTCACCTTTGGCAAGCCTATTTTTAAGAATCATAAATGAATAATCTTCCTCGATTTGTTCATCAGGAATTATTGAAGAATCAGATGAATGTACAAGAACATCTTTATCTTGAGAACTTGAGGAAAACCACAATTTGTTTTTCTTTCCGTATAAGACGGCTGTTATAACACCTACACCCGCTAATATTATCAAAATATACATTGTATTACTTGAATCAAAGGATATAGCATTGTTCGCAAAAGGTGGTGAATTAGATAAGGAGTGATTACCTATTGCATCCACAACTCCCATTTTTTCTATAAATGAAATTTTCTTTGCTTGAGATTGCTGTAAATTATGTAATTTTTTGGCATTCTCAATTCTTTGTTTAATTATTTCATCAATTGATTGAGAAGGATTTTTTTGTTGTGGTGTAGTATTAGGATTACTTTGATTTATTTGACTAGAAGAACCTGAAGATTGAGGTGCGGCCAAAGTAATTCCAGAAACAACACTAGAAGGACTGCTAGTGCCAGCAGAGTTTGTGGCAGATACTCTGTAAGAATACTGCTTATTTGAAACCAAACCTTTGTCTTGATATGTTGTCGATTGGGTATTTTGAATTACATTAAAGTTGCTTCCATCATTTCTTTCAATTTTATATCCTCCTATTGTTGCACCACCGTTGATCGGGGGAGCTGACCAGCTAAGATCAATTTCGTTGTAGGTGCGAGATGTAATTACAAGACCGGCGGGGGGAGAAGGAATGACGGCAGAACCATCTTGTGAAAAAATGAAACTTATGGTTTTCCCAGCAGTCTTATTTGAAATAAATGCTGTAGCATTATAGACTCCCTTTTGTAAGAATTTCTGTTGATTTTCAGGAGTACTAGTGTCGACAATAATGTCAAATGCATGACTACTATTTGAAATTCCCGATGTTAAAAGTACGAAATCATTATTTGGGTTTTCAACAATTATTGTGACGTAAGGAGGATCGGTATTCAAAGTTGTGCCTGAAAAATGAATTTTACTCCCTCCTCTATAAAATGCAGAATCCGTGTTAAGGGAAGTAACCTCAGCGTATGCTGGCAAAACAACCGAGGACAGCAAAATCAGGGATAAAATTATTGAGAATCCTCGGGTTTGTGCAATCATGGTGTTCTTCAATTAACACATTATTATTAAAAATGCGTATAATTGTTTAGAAGTGTTAATTAAATCAGTTTGTTTTGACTGAACTGCTATTTCATAAAACAATGTTACTCGTTATAAATCTAGTATAAATTAACTAAATGCAAAGATAAAATTATGCCAAAATGCTTGCATATTCAAATTGGAGATATCAAGTAGAAATGTTGTAGTCGGTCCATCAAGAGCTCCTCACAGAGCAATGTACAAGGCCATGGGATTAAATGATTCTGATTTTGATAAACCCTTCATAGGAATATCACACACAGGAAATGAAGCGACTCCGTGCAATATACATCTTGGAAGGTTAGCGCAAAACGCAAAAAAAGGAGTCAGTGATGCAGGGGGTACACCTAGGGAATTTGCAACAATCGCCGTAAGTGATGGTATTGCTATGGGTCATGAAGGAATGAAGGCATCCTTAGTAAGCAGAGAAATAATTGCAGATTCAATTGAGATAATGGTAAGAGCTCACCAATATGATGGCCTAGTAGGAATTGCAGGATGTGATAAAAGTTTGCCAGGGACAATGATGGGAATGGCAAGACTCAATCTACCATCTGTTTTTGTTTATGGAGGAACCATTATGCCAGGAATTTATGAAGGAAAACAAGTAACAGTGCAAGATGTCTACGAAGCAGTTGGATCATTTGAAGCAGGCCAATTAACTATTGAAGCATTAAAAAATCTAGAGGATGTCGCCTGCCCTAATGCAGGTTCCTGTGGAGGTATGTACACTGCAAATACAATGGCATCAATTAGCGAAGCAATTGGTATTGCATTGCCTGGAAGTGCATCTCCACCTGCAGAAGATCCAAGAAGAGAAAAAATGGTATACGATAGTGGGAAGGCGGTTCTAAATCTATTAGAAAATGATGTTAAACCAAAAGATATTCTTACATTTGAAGCATTTGAAAATGCAATCACTGTGGCTAATGCCATAGGTGGTTCTACAAACGCAATTCTTCATCTTTTAGCACTATCACATGAAATTGGAATAAAACTTTCACTTGAAGATTTTGAAAGAATTAGAAAAAAAACACCTCACATAGCAGACATGAGACCGGGAGGATTTTACGTGATGCTGGATCTTGACAAAATAGGCGGGATTCCAATCTTGATGAAAAGTTTGACTAAAAAGAATCTTTTAAATGAAAATGTGATGACGGTTACTGGGAAAACACTCAAACAAAACCTAGAGTCTTTTGCTTTGTCTGACACAAATCAAAAAGTACTCAAGCCTATGGAAGCACCAATTCATAATACAGGAACATTGGCAGTTCTCAGAGGTTCGCTTGCTCCAGATGGGGCAGTTGTGAAAATTGCAGGAGTTCATGCCAAAGAATTTAGAGGAAGAGCAAAAGTTTTTGATAGAGAAGAAGATGCATTTGACGCCATTTCGAAAAGAGAAATTAAAGAAAATGATGTAGTGATCATAAGATATGAAGGCCCTAAAGGAGGTCCTGGAATGAGAGAGATGCTAGGTGTCACGGCTGCACTCGTAGGACAAAAACTTGGTGAGAAAGTCGCATTAATAACGGACGGAAGATTTTCAGGCGCAACACGTGGTCTCATGATTGGTCATGTTTCTCCGGAAGCCGCAGTTGGTGGAAACATTGCTTTGATAAAAGAAGGCGATGAGATCATAATCAATATTGAACGAAACAGTTTAGACGTGGCAGTTTCTGAAGAAGAACTTGCTCAAAGACGTAGAGAATGGCGGCCAAAAAAACCAAATTATGAAACAGGTGCACTAGCAAAATATGCATCACTAGTAGGTTCGGCATCAGAAGGAGCCGTTACAAATCCATTAATGTGAAATCAATCACATATAGATGGTTTAGAAATTAATTTGAAGATGATATTGACAAAAAAACTTTGTTTTTTGTCTAACTACTTTCGCAGTTACTGACACGCCATCTTCTAGCCCCTTTCCACAATCACTACAAATCGCCTCGCTAACTTCAGATTTGACAAATGCACCTTTTCTTACAAAATAAAGGTCTTGAAACAATAGATTCGATGAGAACCTATATCGTCTTGCCATCATTTGGGACATGCTGTATTAATAAGTTCATCAGTTATAAAGGTACCGTACTATACCGTAATTTGTTACCATTTCTTACATTGGCTTAATTTTAAATAGAGTCAGAACAGGGATCGTTATATGGGTGACCACATTTGGACATTCAAAGCTTAGTATAATACCGCTAGATGTAAATGGTTCCCAATTTGAGATGTATAATAAAATTTCACGAAATTATGATTATTCTTTTTTGTTTGAATCCTTAACAGGACCAGAAGAATTAGCTGAAACTTCGATAATGGGATTTGATCCAGTACTTATGATAAAAGGGTACAGAGACAGGATAGTAATAAGAGATAAAAAAGGAAATACAAAAACCGTACAAACGACTGATCCAATAACAGAAATAAAAAAATTACTTCAAGAAATCCCTGATCAAAAATATCGTTACCTTGGAGGAGCAGTTGGAATTATCAATTATGATGCGATTAGGTTATGGGAATCAATTCCTGATGCACACATGAAATCAGATTTGCCATTAATGGAATTTGGAATTTATACAGATGGAATATTATTTAATAATAAAGAAAAAAAATCATATTATTTTTATTATGACAAAAACAGAATTGATACCATATCGTTTTCAGAAACAGAATTTAAAAAATTCTCAGTCTCAGAAATTTCTGAAAACATAGATAGTCAAGAATTCGAAAAAATGGTTCAAACTGCAAAAAAATACATTTATGATGGAGACATTTTTCAAGTAGTCCTTTCTAGGAAATTTAAATTCGTTGGAGAAGGAGACTTCCTCAAAGTTTACAAATCACTTAGACAAATAAATCCGTCACCATATCTTTATCATATGAAAATGGGTAATAGAACTATAATTGGTTCGAGCCCAGAGATGTTACTTAGAGTAACTGGCAAAGTTGTTGAAACTTTTCCTATTGCAGGCACGCGTCCAATAACTGATGATGCTGAAAAAAATGAAATATTAAAACAAGAAATGCTGAATGATGAGAAAGAACTTGCCGAACACACAATGCTTGTAGATCTTGGAAGAAATGATATTGGACGAGTTTGTAAATACGGCTCTGTTCATGTGAAAGAACTCATGGCTATAAAGAAATTCAGTCATGTGCAACATATGGTTACTCATGTAATTGGAAAATTGGATGAAAAATACAACGCATTTGATGCAATAAAAGCTGTTTTCCCAGCAGGAACTGTTTCTGGAGCGCCAAAGATTCGTGCCATGGAAATAATCGAGGAATTAGAGTCGGAAGAACGAGGACCTTATGCAGGAGCTATAGGATATTTTTCTTTTAATGGTTGCTGTGATTTTGCTATTGCCATACGAACAATATTTTTTGATGGAAACCAAGGATTTATTCAAACGGGAGCAGGTATTGTATCGGATTCTAAAGCGGAAAACGAATGGCTCGAAACACAGCATAAAGCAAATGCTATGCTTAGCGCTTTAAAGGAAGCATCAAAATGAAATTTCTAATAATTGATAACTATGATTCATTTGTTTACAATATTGCACAGCTTTTAGGGGAGCTTGATGTATCATCAGAAGTAATTAGAAATGATAAAATAACAATTGAAGAAATCAAAAAACAAAATTATGATGCAATAATAATATCCCCAGGACCAGGAACGCCTGAGGATGAAAAATATTTTGGTGTTTGTAACAAGGTGATAACAGAATTAGGTCCGACAACTCCCATTCTTGGAGTATGTCTTGGCCATCAAGGAATCATACATGCTTTTGGTGGAAAAGTTGTAAATGCTGGTAATGTGAGACATGGAAAAACTAGTCCTATAGAATATTATGAAACAGGATTGTTCGAAGGAGTTCAAAATCCCTTCAAAGCAACAAGATATCATTCCCTTGTCGGAGATAAAACAATCATTCCGGATGTCCTTAAAGTAACTGCTATTGCTCAAGATGATAAGGAGATAATGGCAGTGAGTCATAAAAAATATCTTATAGAAGGAGTTCAATTTCATCCAGAATCCATAATGACTAGTGAAGGGAAAAAAATTCTTGAAAATTTTATAAAGTTGGTAAAGAAATGATCGCAGACATAACAAGCAAGATTTCGCTATATGAGGATCTAAGCTATGATGAGATGAGTGAAATAATGGATGAAATGTTGAAAGGAAAGATTTCTTCACAAGAAGCATCCAATTTTTTAAGAAATTTAAATGACAAAGGGGAATCAGATGAAGAGCTTTTAGCTATGCTAGATAAAATGGATCAATATGCAATTCATATCAATCCAAAAAGTTCTGGTAAAATAATTGATGTCTGTGGAACAGGAGGTGATAAATTGAAAACATTCAATGTATCTACAGCTTCTGCATTCGTGATAAACAGTCTAGGTGGGATAATTGCAAAACATGGTAACAGATCAGTTTCCGGAGTTTGTGGGAGCGCAGACATTTTTGAATATTTTGGTTACGATCTCAACATGCTACCTGAAAAAGTGACAGAATCTATAGAAAAATTCGGCATTGGTTTTATGTTTGCACAAAAATATCATCCTATGATGAAAAATGTTGCAGAGGCAAGAAAAATCCTTGGAGCCAGAACTGCCTTTAATTTACTTGGACCTGTAAGCAATCCAGCAAAAGTAAAAAATCAAGTAGTAGGTGTTTTCTCTCCAGATTATCTTGAGAGAATTGTCTTACTACTAAAGTCTCGAGGAGCAGAAAATGCAATGTCGGTATTATCACATGATGGCCTTGATGAGCTTTCTACAACATCAAAAAATCAAATATGTCATCTCAAAGATGGCAAAATAAAAATTAGAATTTTGAACCCAGTAGATTTTGGATTAACAAAATCTAATCTAAGTGATATTCAAATATCGTCAAAAGAGGAAGCCCTAAAATCTTTTATTACAGTATTAAAAGGAACATCAAACAAATCAATGATGGAAGTGACTGCACTAAATGCAGCTGCAGGTTTGATAATTTCAGGAATTGCTAGTGATTTTCGCGATGCAATCCCATTAGCACTTGAATCAATTAAAACTGGTAAATCTTATGACAGGTTTAAGAATTTTATAAGTCACATGGGCAATAAGGAAAAAATTGAAGAGTTTGAAAAGTTATGAGGCATATGCTACAAACGCTTGCTAACAATTCACAAAAAGCTATTGAGGAAGGAATCTATCACGTTTCGGAAAAATTAGAAAAATCACAACAAAATATAATTGATGAGATTAGAAAAAATAATCATGCGTCTCTTATAACAGAAATAAAATTTTCTTCTCCATCGCTTGGAAAAATTCGACATATTTCCGATCCTACCAAAATTGCCAAATTAATGATCCAAGGAGGTGCTATTGGTCTTTCTGTTCTTACCCAACCTCATCTTTTTAACGGGTCTCCAAAATTTTTCCAAGAGATTCGCAGGGTTGTTGACATTCCAATCTTGATGAAGGATATAATAATTGATTTGATTCAAATAGACGCCGCTGAAAAATTAGGTGCCGATTGCATACTACTGATACAGTCAATTTTTGATAAAAAATTCGCAAATAATATAGATGAATTTATCGCATATGCTCATAAAAAAAATATTCTTGTCCTTCTAGAAGCTCATACAAAAAATGAATTTAGAAGATCAATCCAAACAAACGCAGACATTCTTGGAATAAATAATCGAGACTTAGATACTCTAAAGATAGATCTTAATGTAACAAAAGAAATTCTCAAAGACAGAGATGACAAAAGAATAATATTTTCAGAAAGCGGCATAACATCTCCCGAAGATATCAAATTTCTTCACAAATGCGGCGCTGATGCATTTCTTATTGGAACTAGCGTCATGAAGAGTAAAGATATCAATGGTGAGGTAAAAAGGATGGTGTTATCAATATGAAAATACAATATCCCATAAATGGAAAATTTGGAGAGTTTGGTGGAAAATTTATTCCTGAAACTCTGGTTCCCGCCATACAAGAATTAGAAGAGGCATATCTCAAGTTCAGAAATGATAAAGAGTTCAGAAAAGAACTGAGCTATTATCTACGTGAATACGCAGGTAGGCCTACTCCGCTTTATTTTGCAAAAAATTTAACTGAAAAAGTTGGAGGCGCAAAGATTTACCTAAAAAGAGAAGATCTATTGCACGGTGGCGCGCACAAAATTAACAACACACTAGGTCAAGCACTTCTTGCAAAAAAAATGAAAAAGAAGAGGATTATTGCTGAAACAGGTGCTGGTCAACACGGAGTAGCAACTGCAATGGCGTGCGCTGCACTTGATTTGCAATCTGAGGTATACATGGGTTACAAAGATACACAAAGGCAAAGACTCAATGTTTTCAGAATGAAACTTCTTGGTTCTTCCGTTCACCCTGTTATGGATGGAACTCAGACTCTGAAAGATGCAATTAATGAAGCGATCAGAGATTGGATCACAAATGTAAAAAATACATATTATCTGCTTGGTTCAGCAGTAGGGCCGCATCCATATCCAGTTATGGTAAGAGATTTTCAGTCAGTGATTGGAAATGAAATAAAATCACAAATGATGGAATTAGCTAAAAGAGCACCAGATTCTGTCATTGCTTGCGTTGGAGGAGGATCAAATGCCATTGGTACGTTTTATCCATTATTGGATGATTCTACAGAAATGTTTGGAATCGAAGCAGGCGGCAGCGGAATTAAAACAAAACATCATTCTGCCACTCTAAATGCAGGATCAAAAGGGGTGTTGCATGGCATGTTAACATATCTACTGCAAGATAAAGAGGGTCAGATTCTTGATACACATAGTATTGCAGCTGGATTAGATTATCCAGGAGTAGGTCCTGAGCATTCATATCTGAAAGATATCAAACGGGTAAAATATGACAATGTTAGTGATAACGATGCGATTAACGCGTTTCTGATGCTAGCAAGAACAGAAGGAATTCTTCCCGCATTAGAATCCTCGCATGCATTATCATACGCAATAAAAATTGCAAAGAAACGATCTAAAAGTGAAACGATTGTTGTCACTTTGTCAGGTAGAGGTGACAAAGATGTAGAAATTGTGGAAGACTATCTTAATAAAAATGTCAAAAATAAAAGATAAATTTTTGGAATTAAAATCCAGAAATCAAAAAGCACTAATTGCCTATGTCATGGCAGGATATCCCACCGAGAGTGAAACGCTCTCTGCAATTCGCGGCTTAGTGAAAGGAGGAGCTGACATAATTGAACTGGGATTCCCCTTTTCAGATCCTCTTGCTGATGGACCAATTATTCAAAATGCAAGTCATGTTGCTTTACAAAGAGGAATTAATCTCCAAAAATTTTTTAGGCTTGTCAAAAAAATAAGAAAAGAAACTATCCTTCCTTTAGTTTTAATGACTTACACGAATTTACTTTACAAACAAGGGTTTCAGAAATTTATTTCAATTGCAAAAAAATCAGGAATAGATGGAATCATCCTACCAGACATGTCCATTGATGAATCCAAAGAATATCTCAAAGTCATACGCAAAAATAATGTAGATTCAATTTTTCTAGTGTCACCAAATACCTCTCATAAACGATTACAAGAAATTATTTCATCGTCATCTGGATTTTTGTATCTTGTTTCAGTATATGGCACTACAGGTAAGCAGGAAAAAATTCAAAAGTATACAATTAATGCTATCAAGAGTACAAAAAAATCAACTACGAAAAAGATCCCACTCGGAGTTGGCTTTGGAATAAATAATCCAAACCAAGCCAAATTTATTTTACAAAATGGAGCAGATGCAATAATAGTTGGCAGTGCATTTTTAAGATTAATTAAAAATTCACAACCTAATGAAGTTGAAACCAAAATAGAGGCTTTTACAAAACAGCTTAAAAAAGTCACGGTTTTGAACTAAGGAGATCTTAAATGAAATATAATGCAAATTTTTGCAGATTATTTTTGAATATCAAATTATTCAAAATCAAATATTACTAATTTACGATGTAAAATAATTACAACAAGGAATAAAAAGAGCATTTGTTACTCATAAATA
Source organism: uncultured Nitrosopumilaceae archaeon (assembly GCA_964531195.1). GTDB lineage: Archaea > Thermoproteota > Nitrososphaeria > Nitrososphaerales > Nitrosopumilaceae > TA-20. The sequence continues at coordinate 1,105 of CAZHDX010000022.1, read as the reverse complement.
TGCAGATAGAATCTGGCAAATATATTTTTGTTACAGGTGGAGTAATGTCAGGTCTTGGCAAAGGTGTTGTTTCATCTTCGATAGCAAAACTATTGCAGCTTTCAAACCAAAAGGTTTCTTGCGTAAAGATCGACCCTTACCTGAATTTTGATGCAGGTACAATGAATCCCACAGCACATGGAGAGGTCTTCGTTACTGAAGATGGAGGTGAATGCGATATGGACATAGGGAATTATGAGCGATTTCTCAATCAGAATATTCCAAAATCCCACAATATAACTACCGCACAGATTTATTCAAGTGTAATTGATGCTGAAAGAAGGGGCGAATATCTTGGAGCATGTGTTCAGATCATACCTCATGTTACCGATGCAATAAAAGAACGGATTAAAAATATTATAAAAAAAGAGGATTGCGACATACTTGTAGTAGAATGTGGCGGAACTGTCGGAGATATTGAAAGCCTCCCTTTTTTGGAGGCATTAAGACAAATGAGATTAGAAGAAGGTCCTGAAAATGTCATTTTTGTTCACGTTACTCTTGCACCGTCTCTTGATGTTGTAGGGGAACAAAAAACAAAACCCACTCAGCACAGTGTACAAGAGCTTCGTAGAATAGGCATACAACCAGACTTACTGGCAGTTAGATGTTCGCATTCCCTTGAATTAGGAACAAAGAAAAAGATATCCTTGTTTTCAAATGTATCTGTCAAGGACGTATTTTCTTGCCATGATGCCGAATCAATTTTAATGATACCTCAGATTCTTTATGATCAAGGAATAGTTGACATTATTTTTAAAAAATTTGGAAAAATTGGATTAGTTAATACATCGACAAATTGGGACAAGTGGAATAATATTGTAAATTCTTTTTTCAATACAAAGGAGAGTGTTAAGATAGCAATGGTTGGAAAATATGTCAAGCTTGCAGATAGCTATGTTAGCGTAAATCAAGCGTTAAAACATGCAGGTGCAAAAATTGGAAAAAATGTAGTGATAGATTGGATTGACTCAGAGGAACTAAATGGAAGTATTGACAAGCTTTCATCATAACAAGGCATTTTAGTACCAGGTGGCTTTGGGGATAGAGGTTCTGAAGGAATTAT
>CAZHDX010000021.1:0-13421 GCA_964531195.1 uncultured Nitrosopumilaceae archaeon | reverse complement strand
TAACGATAATGGCTTTGCAATAATCACTATTTCGTTTCGTGATTATGCTAAAATTAATGGAACTACCCTACAAAACGAACCAGACCCTACACAAATTCAACAATTAAAGGATTTAATTGATAAAATTCGAAGTAGTGGGATAAAAATTGTAACAATTGAAGAAATAGGTAATGATAAAAAACCTACACAAGTTCCATCATGGATAAAAAATAATGCCCAGTGGTGGTCAAATGGCAAAATTTCTGATTCTGAATTTGTTAGCGGTATTCAATATATGATTCAAAATCACATCATAATTATCCAAAATCTACCACAATCGCAAGGGTCTAACACTGATGCCATTCCATCATGGGTAAAAAATAATGCAGGATGGTGGGCAGAAGACAAAATTTCAGTCGATGATTTTGTAAAAGGAATGGAGTTTCTAGTACAAAAAGGAATAGTTAGAGATTAAGAGATTCCGACATTATCTTTTTGGTCCCACCAATTCGTCACTTTTTACATTTTGATCCCATTTTCCCCTTATACCTTTCACTAGCAAAAGTAACCCAACTCCGATAAGACATAATGAAATCGCAAGAAAGATATAATCATCCTGTAATTTTTCATCACAATTTATTTTTAAGGCAGTGCCGTCGGATGAATATTCATAACAGACATCAAACTGATTAGCTTGAATTGCATGCTGTTGATAACTTGCTCCAGTTATTCCTCCTAATAGAAAACCAGAAAATGCGATAACTGAGCCCATTATTATGAATCTAGTATCACTCATGATAGTAATTTCTATCGTGTAATATTTAATGTTGTAAGCATTTAATGTAATTAGACAAAATATGGTTTTTGGATGGGGAAAGAAAAAAACAACAAATGAATCTATTGGATCGATAAGACAAGAAAGACAGATAACATTTTCAGACGTTAATTCAATATTAAAGGAAACAGAATTACAAATTCTTCATCGGATTCTAGAACAAGCAAAATCAGTATGTGAGGAACTTGAAATTGAAAGAAAACAAATTCAAGAGATAACATTGCAGCTAGATGAGGATAATCTTAATGTTGACGACGTGGATAAAAATATTAAGACAATAGTAGAACGGGGAAAAAAATCCATAGTTTCCAATTTAAAAAAAGAGACTGCCAACACATTATCCGTTCCAAAAACTTATTCCGAACTATTGACCCTGAATTCACAGACAGGACTAATGTTAAAGAGAATAGGAGACACTTTAGGATTAAATTCAAGAGTCATGCACGTATTTGCAAGAAAATATGCGGACAAACTCAAAATAGAACTTGGATCAATGTCAGAAAACAAAAAACTGCTGCAAGTTTTTGTTGATGAACATACTAATTTTGAATTTGAATCTAAAAACATTATTGAAAATATAGAAACCATAAAGGATTTGACAGATGAAACAGCAAATAAAAAAAACAGATTAGCAGAAATTTTGGCAAAAATAGATGAGGATAATCAGACAACTCAAGAGCTAGAAAAAAAAATGTATGAACTAAAGTCAACAAAAGAATATCAAGAATTCACTGAGATAAAAAAAGAGATTGAAAAACTAGGTCCGGAAAGAAACAAAATCAAAAGTCAAGTCGATTTACAATTTTCAAAAATATCAAGACCCCTTGGAAAATACAGTTATATATCCTCACTTGAAAAACCCCTAAAAAATATAATGAACAATTTAATCGATGATCCACTAACAACCATTACTGACGATAATAAAAATGCCATTATAGAGATATTACAAGCAGTTGTAAAATCAACAGTAGCAGGCAATATATCAGTTAAAGATTCACAAAAAACAGTTGAGCAAATAGAAGAAACAATAAACAAGCTGGATGAATTCCTCAAATTGAAAAATACTATGAATAAGCAAGTTAATGACTTGGAAGGCAATCTTATAATTTTTAACATCAAAGATTTAGAAGAAAAAGAGAAGAGAAATCACATAATAAAAGAGGAGATTGCACAGTTAAAATCTTCAATTAGTATCCTAGAGGGCGAAATTTCTTCCCAATCAAAACGAATATCTGAGATAATTGCATATGTTGAAGAAAAACTAGGCAAACTTTCTAAAGCAAAAATATCATTAAAAAATTAAGATTTTAGGATTTTTGAGGGTTGAAGATTAATTAATTTGAATTACAAACTAATCCTATGATCTTTAAAAAACAAAATTTGAAGCGTACAGTTACTATAACCAAAGACACACGAGATGGAATCTTGACTTATTGCAAGATGAATCATCCCTATGAAGGAATACTCATTTTACGAGGAAAATCAAAAAAAGGAAATATTGCTATAAATGGTCTTATAATTCCACCTTTTTCACATCACGGACCTACATTTGCAGGATTTCCACACTCATTTTTACCATTTGACCCAAGCTATGTCGGCACAGTTCATTCTCACCCAAATGGAGTAGCTCAACCATCGGTAACAGATCTTCACAATTTCTTTGGATTTGTTTCTCTAATTGTCCAATCACCATATGAGGATGATGATATTTTTGCTTATGATCGAGACGGGAATCTGCTTGAAATCACGATAAGTTAATACAAATTATGACAAAAACTTATAAGCTTTTTGAGAGGAGATAAATTGATTGATTAATTACAAATCATATTTAATTTTCCTTTTCGGATCTTTTGCTTTAAGTATAGGACTACAAATGATTTTACCATGGCCATTTGGGTTGATTGCAGCTTTGGCTATCTTTATTGTATTTCCCTTGTTCTTACGAAACAGGGCAATGAAAAGGATGGGGGGATATGGAGGAGATGCTAGCGGAGGAGGATTTTTTGGACAAAGTCAAGGTGTAAAATACATTTGTCTTGCATGCAATAATAGATACAAAGGCGGATCTTGTCCAAGGTGCGGTTCTAAGATGAAACGTGCTGATTTTTAAAAAATAAGCATCATGACACTAGAAGAATTAAGGAGAAAAGCATTATTCCAAAATACAATAGATACGTGGATAATGTTGTGCGAAGAAACTACTGCAGACTGGTATTCCCCAGAAAATTATAAAAAATTCATTTCGCATCTAACAAAAAATGGTTTGAAGATGCAAAAATTTCCTCTTTGCATAAAAGAATCAGGAGGCATGTACCAGAGAGGGAAGGACAAGACACAATTTGCAGAAGAGTTAGCTAAAGACACAGATCCCAATGCAGCTGCTTACACAATTAAGCTAAATGATGACATCATAAAAATAATTCGGCAGTTCAGTGCTACCGCTTTAGCCTAGGATCCGACACAACATCCATTGCATGACCCATAAAAACAAATGCAAGTCCAGTTACTGCAATCATGATTCCTGGAGGCAATATCCACCACCAGAGACCTCTTGCAGCCGCATCATATACACTTGCATCATGTAAAATCTGCCCCCAAGTGGGAAATGAAGGATCACCTAATCCTAAAAAGCTAAGACCTGCTTCAGTCGTGATAGCACCTGGAACTGAAATTGCGATGCTAGCAAATGCGTATGGCAAAAGCTGTGGCAATATATGTTTAAGAATAATTTTACGGTCTTTTTGTCCCATTATTTCTGCCGCTTTTACATAGTCTAATGCTTTGATCTGCAATGCCATACTTCTTGAAACTTTTGCAATCCCTACCCATCCAAAAATAACTAAAAATCCTACGATAAGAAATATGCTATTTCCAACAGTAACTGCTAAAATGATCAAGAGTGGCAGTACAGGCATTGCATATATAATATCATTAAATCTCATCAATGACTCGTCAATCAATTTTCCCTTGTAGCCTGCAAATATTCCATAGAGTAATCCAATAGCAACAGAACCGATTGCCACGGTTATGCCAATAAACAATGCGAAAGGGGTTCCCCAAAGAAGGCCTATTGCCAAATCGCGCCTAAGTTCATCGGTTCCCATAAAGCCATAGACTTTTCCTCCTAGTATGAATTTAGAAGTAACCAGCGTAGATTTTGAATTAATATTGTACAGATTCACTTTAAATGAATAATGACCGTCTAATACTTTATTTTGATCAGCTCGTGAAAAAACAATATCTTGTGCAAGAAGAGAATCAGTCGGAAACATGAAGTTATTTCTAGATTTCCTAAGATTTTTGATCATGGAATCATCAGTTGAAAACACAATTCCATGATAGGACGTCTCTATTTGTGATTGGGGCAAGGAAGTCGAAATCAATTGTATCTCTTGACCATCGGGTCTTATCGCCGTTATTTGTAATAATGGCGAACCAGAATATTTTGCAGTATATTCATAGACAAAATCACTAGGAAACTCATCATAATGATAATCAATATTGAAAATATTTGTAGCTAAAGATATTTCACCAAAGTTTTGTGACTGTATCTGAGATGATTGGAGAATCATGTGTTCTGGCATTTTTTCTGTAAGAAAATAATTCATCCAAGCAGGTTTTGCTGATTTTGGAAAAGTAAGCCAGTTTGTAGGATCATTCCATTCTTTAAGAGTCTCCAAGGGTATGGTCAAAAAAGCTATAGCAGACATTGCAAAAAGTATTACAAGTATACCGATTCCAAGAAGACCAATCTTTTTTCTTGAAAATTCCCTCCAAATTTCATTTGAGATGAGACTCAACCGTTTCTTATCCTTGGATCAAAATATCCATACAAGACGTCAGCCAAGAAAATACTTGCAAGGAAAAATGCAGTCAGTAGATAAGTTTCACCAATTATCACAGGTAAATCCATTACAGTAATGGCTTCATAATACAGTCTACCCATTCCAGGCCAGTCGAATACAGCCTCCACAATTACTGAGCCTCCCAGTGATGCCGAGAGACCCATAGCGAGAATTGTCACTATAGGAGGAGCAGCATTTCTGAGTGCATGAGTATAGATTATCTTTTTTTCGTTAATACCAGCGGTTCTTTTTGCAAAAATAAAATCTTCTTGCATTATACCTATAATGAAATTTCTAACTACATATGCCCAAGCACCAAAGCCAAGAATTACTAAAGTGATTAATGGAAGTATCATATTATACAAAAGAGTTCCCAGATAGGATGGATCTGTGGCAGGAACCAAGGGGGTAGATCTTGCTGGAAAGATCTGATATACAAAAGCAAACACAAAGATCATCAGCATGCCTACCCACCAGACTGGAAAACTGCTGCTAATTACAGCAAAAGTAGATGTTACCCTATCTAGGTTTGATTTTACCTTGCTTCCTGCAAGTGTACCAAGAAATATTCCTATTACGGCAACAATCAAAGTAGCAGTGGTGAAAAGAAGAACTGTTTTAGGCATTTTTTCTAATACAATATCTTTAACATCAGATGAGCCAGAATCGCTAGTAAGAAATTTTGCATGTCCAAAGTCAAGTATTAAAATTTTATAAACGGAGAGTCCAAGTCGCTGCGGATAATACCAAGGTTTGTCAAGTCCTAGAGAATCTTGTTTTTGTTTGATTTGATCTGTGATAAACTTTTCAAGATTTTGAGGGTTAGGAAAATTTTGCACAATTTTAGGATCATTCAAAATAGTTTGTCTAGTATCAATTGCAACTCCTTGTTTCAATATAATATCCATATTAGATCCTACTAGTGCAGTAGTAACCAGAAGAGTAGCCATAAGAACTCCAAACATGGTCACAGCCCGTTTTATGAGAAATAGTTTAAAGCTCATCTTTATCTCCTAACATCTTCGCGTTAATAACACCTAGGTTTTCTTTTTCCTCTTTACAATGATAGTAATTATAATTCCAATTGCAGCTAAGATAATTAGAATTGTATAATCTAGATTAATATTAGATTGGCCATATGTAGGAGCGACATTATCAGGAAGAGTTTGATTGTCGCCTGAAATTGCTAAAAAGCTGGTATGAAATATGTCTGGTCTGAGTGCAGATTCTAATTCTGCAAATACTTTCAAGTCATTTGCACCCATGCTCAAAAGATTACTTTTTTCTTTTGGTAGAGTTATGGTCATGTTACCTGTCTCAGATTGTTCAGAACCTGAATCTATTATTGTTCCATCTGCGTTTAAAAAGTAATAATAGATTATAGCCCCTGGCGTAACAGATACAGGTATTTGCAAATCCTTTCCTATTAGAGCAATAGTTGGAGCATCTACTCCATCTATCTTGGCAACCTTTGTATATTCAAATTTTTTCCAAAAACCTGCCTCGATTGGATATGTTGGATCATCAAATGCTTTTATGGTTATGGTCCTTGCTTCAGGGGAATAGCTGTCAAGGTAGAAAGGTCCGTTACTTATTATTGCATGATTGTGTGTTTTTATCCAAGATATCGAACTGGAATATCTATCATCGAGATATTGAGAATTACTAGTAAATCCTACCAACGCAGGAGGGATTGATTTTGATTTTGAAAATTCTTCTAAATTCGATTTGATTAGATCCGCATCTTCGGGGATTATCAAAGAGAGCCAGCTAACATTTTTACTAACATGTTCAGAGTTAGAAAATGCAGTCTTACCACTTGTCACAGCTTTTTCCATAGCATAATTTATCTCCCATGGCATTGATGGAAATACATCCGCAGAGTCAGCAATCTCTTGTTTATCAAAATGCCAAAAATCTTGATAAACTTCGATTGTGTTCTTATCAACAATTCTAATTCCCTCCAATGTTTTTCCAGCCTGATTTGCTTTTGGTGAATATTCGGAATCAAAAGTAGTACTGTTCTCTGAAGATGTTCCCCATTGATAAGCAAAATAAATAGGATATAGAACATCATTCATATCCATTGGTTGGCCATTGTGCCAGTTACCAAACATTAGGTGAAAAGTTACCTTGCTGATGGATTTTACCCCATCCCCCACTTTGACCCACTTTTGTTGAGAGGAATTCCATTTTATTGCATCACTTGGCACATCTAGTTTACCATCAGGTCCTGTCGTTTCTACCTTCCAATCAGAACGAACGGGAATGGTCAGCCCTGTAAATGGATCCTTGAAACTTCCCGAGTCTGATACTGCCGAGATGATTGGTCGACTAGCCAAATCAGAGAAGCCAGCAATGGGGTTCCATGAACCTTGATAGATGCTTTTCACACCAATACGAAGGAAGCCGGAATCATCTCTTGCATTAATTAAAGTAAATCTGCTTGCAATTCCTGCACCAAAATCATTTATTATTCCATCAACTTTTTTATTTGAAACATACTGATCAATTTTGTTTACAAGAAAAATGCGAACTGATTCTTTCATACATTCATCAGTTCCCCTCTTTATCAGTTCTGTCCTTTGCTCTTTAGATGTAAAATTCCCATTAAGAATTTTTTCAGAGATTGAATCTAACAAGTCATTTTTGTAATTCCAATAGTCAGGGTTTCCGTTACCCGGCATATTACCAAACCAAGGTGAACACATTTGGGCTATGGTCACAGAATCATACCGAACAAATACGCTTGAGGAATAGCCCTCGGTGTAAATGTTCCAATTAAGATCAGATGGATTAGAACCGTAGATGACCGTTAACGCTTTGTTTAAATCACCATAATCTTTTTTCACAGAAAATCCAATTTGTTCAAGCTGTGAGGAAATAATTTCACCAATTGATTTTCTTATTGGATCATCACTTCTGATAAAAATTATAATCTCAATTGGTTTTGAATTAAAATACCATTTATCATTAATTTTTTGTGCGCCTGCTTTTATCAATGCATTTGAGATTAATTCTTCTGCATATGCAGGATTATATCTAAAGTTGAATTTTTCAATTTCTCCTATAATTGAAATGTAATCAGGATCAAATGGTTTGTATGCAGAGTTCATAGGAACTCCATACCCACCAAGTAGCTCGTCTATAATGAGATTCCTATCAACAAGGTAATTTAATGCAAATCTAACCTCTCTTATTGAGAAAGGATTGAATTTTTCAGATACAGCAGGATTAACATAAAGACTAAAAGATTGTCCTGTTGATTGAAAGGAATTCAGATTTTCTCGCGATTGAGGATCAATTAGTCTTCCGAATGGTATAGGCGAATAATATAGATCCAAGTTTCCATTTTTTACTTCTTCAAAAGCAGTATTTTCATCCGAATATTGAACGAATTGTATTTTATCAACAAAAGTTCCCTTTTCAGCATACACAAGAGAGAAACCAAGAGTAAGAAAAATCATGCAGATGACAAGAATAGTTTTCACGTAATTTGCTTACTTTAGTCTGTATATAACTATCGCCAAATTAATTTTTTACAGATCAATAATTTACTAAAAATTTTCTGCATTCTATCTTTTTTAATAAATTATAATGAATAATATTTTATAAATGCAAAATTAATTACATTCAATGAATGTTCAAACTCTAGTACGAGGTATCAGGGGGGTAATCCCAGGAGGAATATCGGTGGAAGACTTTCAAGTAGTAATAGGTTCCAATGAAGAGACTTCAAGAAAAATACTTGATAATCTTATGCAAAATGGAATTGGACTCTTTAAAGATGATCAAATACATTTTCATGAAAATGACAAACTAAAAACTAGTTTGCTTGCAATAAAAATGGGTGCTTCTATTGACGAGGTCGCGCAACTCTTAGATTGGAAGGACTTTGAATCCCTTACTTCAGAGATTTTAGAATCCAGAGAATTTGATACAACAAGAAATTTCACTTTTACAAAACCCAGAATGGAAATTGATGTAATAGGCACAAAGGGAGGGTTATCAATTCTTATTGATTGTAAACACTGGAAGAGATTGAGTCATTCGTCTCTTGAAATTGCAGTAAGCAAACAGATTGAAAGAACAAAGCGATATGTTGCAAAAGAAAAGATCAACCTTGCGATTCCGGCAATAGTGACATTATATCAAGAAGAAATCAAATTCATCAACAAGGTTCCCATAATACCTATATTTCAGCTAGATTCCTTTTGTGAAGAGTTTTATGGAAATTTAGAAAAGTTAGGCACCTTAGAGCAAAGTGAATAAAAAGAAAGCAGTTGTTCCTATTAGAAATCCCTGAGTAATTCTCATTGCTCTGTCTAGCGATTTAGAATAATTTTCAAGAAGTTTTGGGCCCATTACCTTGACATCTGTTTCATGTTGCAATGTTTCAAACATTGCTGGAGAAAGATCCTGCTCTGCCTTCTTTGCCAGATCTAGGAACCAAGAAGACACCTCTTCTGATTTTGACAAGCTGCCAAAAAAGAAATAACCATACTTGTTTCTTGCTTCTCGCGCTTTATAATGAGAATCAGATGTGCATATTTCAAGCAAATTGTAATTGTATTTTAAAAGATGGTTTACTACTTCTTCTCTTAGACCATTTTTCATATTGTTAGAATCCACCCATCCTAGGAAAAATTTTTCATTGTCAATCTTCAAACAAAGCATAGCTAATTTACCAGGACCAAGATCGTCAGCTTGAATGCTGAGATCTTCAGAATTTGCATATCCTATTTCTACAGGAAATGATTCTTTAGTAATCAGAGTATCGAGATTCGATTTAGCTGCTTTTAGAAGATCATCTGAATCTTGTTTTAAAATTTCTTCTCCCATTGCGTTATGGCTATCAACAATGAGTATTTTTTCAAATCCACGATTTTTTCCATATTGTTCAAGCTCACTCTTAACATAGAGTGGCACATCCTCCATCCCATGAGGTGACAATGATAAAATTAAAACTGCTGTCTTGCCAAAAAGCAAACCTACAACGTGAGCCTTGTTTACCTGAACTATGACTGGTTTTGTGCAGTCATAGCCTTTGTAAAATGTGGAGCTTTTAGTTAGGCTAGATAGGTACGCATCAACTTGAGATTTTGACGGTAGGTTAAGAGAGTGATCAGAAACACTATGCATAACCATTGCGGATGAATTCAAATTTTTGTAAATTAGATATGGTATATTACTTCCTCCAATAGGATGAAAAGGACCAGGATGAACATCTGGTACAACTAGCCTGCATTCGTTATTTTTTGTTTTAAAGCAAATTTGAAAAGTTGATACCTTTGATGGTTGTGAACGTTCTTCCATCAGAGTTTCCATTGACGATGGATCATTTCTTGTCCAAGCTGCTACATATGCTTGTAGAATCTTATGGGTTCTAGGAACTTTGACACCGGCAGCTCGGTCAGAAAGTAATGTCCATCCGGTTGCAAGAAATAGAAATACCAATCCGTATCCAATGACTTTCAAATCAGAAAGAATTGGAATCCACAATTGTGGTGGCACTAATGCTAGAAACATTGCAAGTGGTTGTATCAAACATACTCCCCAAGCTATTTTTAATTTTGCTCCCATTACAGAAGTAAAAAGCCCAATTCGAAAACTTGCAAATAAGAACATTCCTTCAGCAACATATATTGGCGATATTTCAGTTTTTGAAAAAACATATGCAGAAACAAAACCTCCAAGCACAGTTACGAACCAGAGAAGGTTTCCAAAGGCAGAAAGGTGAACTACCTTAGAAAATTCTGTTTTTAATAAACGAGAATCTAAAATTTGTGTACCAAAAAGGACAGCGATTGACAAAGGTACGGTAAAAAACACGTTATTGCCCGTTTTGAAATAAGCAACTAATGCAAGGATTACAGTTGCAGAGGCAGCAGCAAAAGAAATTAAAAGAGATAAATAATGAGAGGATGGAGTCAGAGTCGTAAGTGTATACCTTTTATGTATACGGGAAACATTATCAGCATTTTCTGTCATGGTAGAAAGAATATTTTTAATATCCACGAGATGGCAATTAAACCGCTGGGAATAGCCACCACTACTTCTGGTCTTAACTTATATCCCTTAGTCTCGTCTTCAAAGAATCTCAATAAACCTGCACTAGATGCTGGTAATGGCGCGGATTTCTTGCTGCTCATGATATATCTGATTTTATAGGATTTTTACATAAATACTTTTGTGCTAGATCTTTTTGATCTTTTCTTTAATCATTACAATGTCATTGATTGATTTAAGTATAATTTGCTGTTTCTGGTAGTCTTTTTCGGCCTGAAGTTCCTTGAAAAGATCTTGCAGTTTTTCTTCTAGATTTTCAAGGATTGAATCATTACCATTTGTTTTAATTTTTTCTGTCGATACCTCTCTTGTATCCTCCCTACCGCAATTTACACATAGTGCGCTGCCATCTTTTATTATTCGAACTCCCTTACAATAGGGACACGGATCACTTACCAGAGTAGCACCCCTTAAAAGTAATTCAATTGCTTTTGTGGTGAGTTCCTTTGACATTGATATAATTTTATTAATTCTGAGTAAAAAACGTAGAGTTGAACAAGGCTTAATAGTAGGAAAGCAAATTTTTATTTTGAATGGCGGTAATCTGCAATACATGCGGACTTCCTGACGATTTATGTGCTTGTGGTGAACTTGAAAAAGATGCTACTCAAATTGTAGTTCGTCTTGAAGAAAGACGTTTTAAGAAAAAAGGAACTATGATCGAGGGAATAAATCCAAAAATGAATGATCTGGGCAAAGTTGTCAGAGAGTTAAAAGCAAAGTATGCATGTGGAGGCACAGTAAAAGATGGATACATCCTACTGCAAGGTGATCATAGAGATACCATCAAGGTAACCCTGGTAAAGCTTGGGTTTCCTGAGGCGAGTATAGAAGTTCATTAAGATTTGATAAAGATAGAAAAATTCCAACATGCTTTAGCTATTCCATATTCTGCTTTGGTAGCTGTAATCTTTGGCATGATGATTATTTCTTTTCCAATTGGTGCTTATGTTGTTTTTAATTCTAATATTGGAAAGGAGATTACTTTTCAATACCCGCTTGATGGATTAAACATATTTCTTGCTGGCATAGGATATACCGTGCCAGTTCATTTTGAAATTGGCGACGGTTTTATTTTCATTTGGTGCACATATGTTGTTTTGTTTGGGGTTTCATTAATGGGACCTCAGAAAAATTTAATGAAAGCGCTCTCTTTGTTGATGATTGAAGGATGGTACAATATAAAAAACAATGCACTATTGAGCATGATAACATGGTTTTTGGTTTTAATTGTACTTTCAGTAGTAATTGATTCGATTCAAAATCTATTTGGAGTCAGCATACAATCGCCTGATTCCCAAAATAAATTAACACAATTTTTTCAAATTAGTTTGGCACCATTAAGTGAAGAGTTAGGTTTTAGGGTTTTGCTTATTGGTGTTCCACTTTTTGTAATGTTTTCCCAGAAAGCTACAATAAAACATTTTTTCAGATCGTTGTGGCAGCCGGCAAAAAATTTAGAAATTACAAATAATAAAAAAGTAATAGCGTTAATTCTGACAATTGCTGTATTTTTTGGAGCGGCACACATTATTTCAGGTTCCCCATGGAGTACAGGAAAATTTGCTCAAGCCACCTTAGCCGGAACTATAATTGGATGGATCTATGTAAGATACGGATTTGCTCCTGCAGTTTTAATCCATTGGGCTACAAATTATTTTATATTTTCTTATGTATTTTTCATATCTGAATTAACCCAATCTTCGATTACAAATGAATTTTCAAATCCCTTTTCAAGTGCACTAGAAATTCTACTTTTAGCTGCAGGAGTACTTGCGATTGCAGGAATTGCTTTAAACTATATCATATACAAAAAAAGATCAAACACAATAAAGCAAATCTGAAAAAACGAAGAATTAGCATTTATTATTAAACTAGCAGGTTCTCAAGTGTTTTTGAAATTGAGGGTTTTGCTTGTTTAAGAATAATTTGAAGGTCTGAGATATCATCAACATCAAGCATTATTCTGCGAATTAAAACGAGCGCTGCTTTTGTAGAATTTTTATTTGCAGTGGTTAGATGTATTTTGTAGCTATCTTCATCATAATGAGTTTCCATGATATTTAGAGGATTTCGAAATAATGCATTCGTACCATCAAATTTTCTTGATGGCACTACGAGCACGAAATTACCATTCATTTGAAGTTTAAATAATGCAGATATATCTTCAGTTTGAATTAACGGCACATCCTGTGGAAATACAACTGTTGCATCGAATCCTTCATCAAGTAGATATTTGTCGGCAAGAGCAACTGCGTTATTCACGCCTTGTTCTTTTTCATCATAGATTTCTGCAGCATTGAATTGTTTACCAATCTTTAGAGCAGATTCATCCTTACTTACAACTACAGTTTTTTCCAGAAAAATGGATTGAGAAATTGTCTGTAAAACTTCATTTAACATTATCTTACAAAGATCCTCTGTTTTTTCTTGTGATAGTTTTAACCGTGTCTTTGCCTTTGAAAATGTTTTAACAGGTACAATTGCTCCTGTGCGTAGTTTATGCATGAACTTGTTTTAGAATGAAAGATGCCAGAGCACTCTCATCTTTCTTATCTTTCATTTTTAATTTTGTTTCGTACACCTTCATGTCCAAGTTTTCTATTTTTCTTGTTAAAAGCCTGTCAGCGGAATCTATTACAATATGACCTGCCACGTCTGAATACATTTTTGCTAGACCATACGCTGATATT
>CAZHDX010000020.1:0-13740 GCA_964531195.1 uncultured Nitrosopumilaceae archaeon | reverse complement strand
GAACTCGTTATTCTGCTTTTTCACCGTTTTGAGTTGGGTTGAGGGGATTTGCTCCTACGTCAAGAAGTAATCTTCTATACGCTTCAGCTCCTAATCCTATTCCACAGTGACCAAAACATGTCATGAGCACTGGAGCTGGTGGCAGTGGAGCAAATTTTGACAAATCTAATCACCTTTATGGAGAATTGATTGTCTCTTTAACCAACAAGTGCAACAATGTAAAGTGTCAACTTGACTGTTATAGACGTTAAAGTGTGCTAAGTACAATATATTGCCCTACCTTGGTCTTATTGTGATTACATTTAAAATTTAAGAAGAATTGATTCATCTGTACTAATTCTCTTAGGTTTCTTTTATTATTTTCTTTAATTCATTGAATTCCTCTATTGTTATCTCTCCTAAGGCAAGTCTGTTTTTTAGAATTTTTAGAGCAGCATCTTCTTTTGATTGATTTGTTTTCGCGTTTTTCTCTATTTCAGATTTTTTCTGTGATTTATTTTTAGATTCTATTTTTTTTTCGTTGACTGTATTCTCCTCTTTGAGTTTTTCGAGCTCCATTGATAAATTCTCTATATATTTGAAATCTGAGAGATACAGTGGTGTGCCTTGTTTTATAGTATTGAAAATTTCATGTAGTCTTGCACTGTCACCTTTCCCAGAATCTATCAATCTTTGAATTTGTTTTATTAGATCTTCAGACAAATTTTTCACCTATTTTACAATAGTTTTAAATCGCAAATCTTCTTTTAGATTTTTAAATGATTTATCACTTATTGCCCATTTCCTGATAATTTTACCATTATAGGACATTGCTTGCGCCAGTAATATCAACGCTTCATCAATTTCACCAATCTCGGCCTTACTTCGAGATTTGGCATAAATCACATTACCATTTTTTGGATGATCTTTTAAAATCAAATCAAAGGCAACTATTGCATCATTATGTCTGTCAATCTCTGCAAGTTCAGTTCCTTTGTAAAATATTGCCTCAAAATGACTTGGGTTGATTTCCAAGATCTTATTAAAAAACACAAGTGTCTCTTCATGTTTTTTTTGATTTCCTAATACTAATCCCTTGTAAAATAATGTGTTAATGTTTTCAGGTTCGACTTCTAGCGAATGATTTAGACAGTCAATCGCTTCTTCATACTTGCCAAGCTTATTTTTTGCTATAGCTTTGTTATAAAATGCTGTTCCATAATCTGGTTTGATTTGCAATGCCTTGTCATAGGTTGTTATTGCTTTTTCAAAATGTCCCATCTCTGCAAGTGAGTTTCCGATATTATTAATCGCTGCAACATGTTTGGGTTCAATTTCTAAAATTTTTTCAAAGCAATTTATTGCATCTTTATGTTTGCTAAGGCTAGTTAATGCAAGTCCTTTGTGATAAAATGCGTCAATATTTTGAGGATCTGATTTTAAAATTTTATCAAAAAATGAAATCGCCTCTTTGTATCTGCCATTGATATAGAGTGAAATTCCATCAGGAATTAATTTACTGGTATCCTTTTTTGACTCCAAAAATTCCATCAAGATCAATTTATTTTCAGTTTGAGATTAATATTGCTATGTCTTGTTCTGATTAAGATTTCTCTGCAAGAGATTCAGGGAATGCTTTTTTAATATATTTTGATAGAACAGGATACTGAATTATTAAAGATGCAAGAACTACACCAAATGTTATTGTCTGTAAAGTGTCCTTAAATTCACTTTGGGGAAGTGTTGCCACTAATGCAACTGACAATGCCCCTCTCATTCCTCCTATCCATACTACGTTTCTCCAAGTCTTTGCGGTATTTTCTTTCGTAAATTTATGAGTTAATCCAAGTATTGGATAGGTCGATGCTGCCCTTGCAGCTAGTACCACTCCGAAGGCTAATAGTATCAGCGGTAGATTTTGGCTGATTTTTGTCAAATCCATGCTCAATCCCAAGTAGAAAAAAGCAAGAGAATTAGCAAAAAAAGCAATCATCTCCCAAACGCTGGATGCATAAAGTCTTACCTTGGGGCTGATTATTTTTTCACTTCTCATAGTTACATTTCCAAAGTACAGTCCAGCTACTGCAGCTGCAATTAATCCTGATACTCCAAGTGAATTGGCAGTCACAACTGAACCAAACATTACTGCAATAGAAAGAGCAGTTTCAGAAAATGGATCATCTAACAATTTATGTAACCACTGAGCTGCAGTAGAAATAATCAATCCTACTGCAATTCCTCCAAAAAATACTAAAGCAAAATGTTCTAATTCCTGAATAATATTTACATCAATTTGACCAGTAATATTCTCGGTTCCAAGTGAAGATCCTTGTGCTACAGCAATTGCAATTATTGATGAAAATAATATGACACCGGTAGCATCATTGAAACTAGCTTCTGATTCCATTAAAGTAGAAAGTAATTTTGGAACACGGACTCTTTTGAATACCTCGATTACAATAGCTGCATCTGTTGGAGCAATTAAAGCTGCAAAAGCAAAAGATACAAGATAAGGTAAACCAGCGACATAGACTAGCAGAAATCCACCCACTAGAGTAGCCAAAAGTACTCCAACAGTTGCTAACAAAAGCGTTGATATTTGAACCTGTTTGAATTCTTCATGTTTTATCTTCATCATTGCTTCAAAAATCAGAGGTGGAACTATGAAATACAAAATTAATTTTGGATCTATACTATCATGAGTAAAATTACCAAGGTTGAATCCTGTAAACATAGATAATGATATTGCAATTCCAATTCCGACAAGGATCATCGTATAAGGAATTTTTATTTTAGACGAGATCACCGATGCGGCAAATATTGTTCCAAGAACTATGGGGATCAAGTATTCGACATTCAAAAAAATGGAAGGAATAACATTAGCCATTTTATTCACGATCCTCCAGTTTCCACATTATAAAAAGAGTTCCAAAAATCATTAGCTAAAACTATAATTCTGTTTACGTATTTTCCTTTAAGGCTTTTTCTAATTTTATGATAATTTATTCTAAAACTTATTTGCCAAATTCAAGTCTTGTTGTTTTTTTAAAATTTGAATTAATTCTTATCCGTTCTAAAGTCTGAGCAATTTTCATTTCTGTTCCTGGTGTTGGATATTTCTTGAAGAAATATTTTATTTCCTGTTCTTTTTTAAAATCAGATTCTGCTGATAGAGTTCCAATTATTTTGTTCAATAAAGGATTCCCAATTCCAAATTTGGCTATTATTTTTTTCCAATTTTTCTGTATCCACGGCCAAATCAACTCTTTTCCATATGGATTTGAAACCATTTTTGAAATTGGCACAAACAAGTTTTGTGAACGAACTTCTTTTGACAAAGCAAATTGTAGCGATTGGGAGAGCAAACCTTTATCTTGAAAATTAGACAATGCTCCAAGGAATCTTACTTTTTCTTCCTGAGTTAATGCCATTTTGTAAAGTTTTCTTAGGAGATCATAGGTTTTCTTGTCTCCATTCCAAGCCACAAGGGAATATACAGCATTACGAAGATCTGGATTGAGAGATTTTGATTTTAAGAAGATGTCAAATCTTTTTTGTGCGTCATTTAGGATTTCATCATCTCCAAGCTTCCCCAAAGAGCTAATTATGGAATTTCTTAGAAGAGCAATTGTAGATTTTTCATTTTTTAATGCGTCCCATCCTAATTTTTCAAATATATTTTTAAAGAATTCTTTATTGTATTTTTTTATTTCATCTCCAAATTCTTCATCTGCTAACAAACCATAAATAAAATTCAAATTGCCTACAATATCTGATAATACGACATAGTCATCTTCCTCATGATAACACTTCAGAAATTCATAATATTTTTTTAAAGTTGTTTTGTTAGAAATACAAAGAGCAAACAAATCATGTTGTAGGCTCCATCTGTCTACATTACTTAATTTTTTTTCTTCTACAAGTTCGCCAAGACCATCTAATGTTTCATCATCATATCTGACTCTATAGAATCCTTTTTGGTCAGAATTTATCTTAAACCAATTAGATTTGGTGTTAATTGGTATTGTAATAGGTTTGGACATTATTTTAGAAATAAGACCATTTTCTGATCTTATGGACACAGGTATTATCCAGTTTCCAGTCTTTGATTTTACATTATCAAGCAAAAATCTTTGTTGCTGTAATCGTATTTTAGAATCAGATACTGTTGCTTCAATTAAAGGATAACCAACTTGATTAATCCAACTGTTCATTATCTGCCTAACAGGTTTTTTTGAAGCAGATGCTAAAGAATTCCAAAGATCTTTGCCCTCTGCATTGCCATATTTGTGCGTTAAAAGATATTTGTTCAATCCGGAACGAAAATTTTTCTCTCCAAGAAAATCCTCTAGCATCATCAACACACAACCTCCTTTGTTGTAGCTAATTTCATCAAAGATTTGTCGTACATCTGAAGGACTTTTTACTTTGACATCTATTGGATGAGAAGCTTTGAGAGAGTCAAGACTAAGACCACCTGTCATCTCTGATATCAAAAACTGATCCCAGAAATCCCATTCTGGATAATATTTGTGAACAGCCTTCGTAGCCATGAATGTTGCAAAGCTCTCGTTGAGCCAGAGATCATTCCACCATTTCATTGTCACAAGATTGCCAAACCACTGATGAGCAATCTCATGAGCTATTACCTCTGCAATGTGTTGTTTAGTTTCAGTAGATGATGTTTTTGAATCATAAAGTAAGACAGTCTCCCTAAATGTTATGGCTCCCCAATTTTCCATTGCACCAGAGGCAAAGTCTGGTATTGCTATCATGTCAAGTTTTGGTAAAGGATATTTTATTCCAAAATAATTTTGAAAAAATGCAAGGAATTGTTTTGTAAATTCTAAAGAAAGTTTTGCTGAATTTTTCTTTCCTCTAGTTGTAATAATTCGGATCAATGTCTTTCCAAGCTTTCCCTGTAAAATTTCAAACTCTCCTACTCCTAGATACAAAAGATAAGTTGACATTATAGGAGAACGTGCAAACTTGAAGTTCGTTTTACTGCCAATCTTCTTTTTAGATATTACAGGCATGTTCGAAATGGCAGTAAGGTTGGGATTTACTATCAAGGACACATCAAAGGTTGCTTTGGCTTCAGGTTCATCCCAGCATGGAAATGCTCTTCTGGCATCAGCTGCCTCAAATTGGGTAGTTGCAAGAAATTTCTCTTTTCCTTTGTATTGATATTTACTTCGATAAAATCCGACAAGTTTGTCATTTAAACTACCTATAAAGTCGATCAAAATTACTGCTTTTCCTGATATTTTTTTTGGTAAAGATAGAATTAGCTCCTCATTTTTATCGTCAAGCCTTACTTTTGGTCTTATGATCTTTTGATCTATTAGAATCTGGCAATCTTTAATCTTCAACTCTGAAGAGTTTAGAACTATTTGTCTTGTTGGCTTTGTTTGTATTAAGATCTTTTCTTTTCCTTTGAACTGAAATTTGCTAAAATCCGGTTCAAATTCTAGATCGTAGTTTATTGGAAAAATCTTTTTCACAATGTTTTGATTCTAAAAAACGAGTAATATACCTTTAACCTATCGTAGGATGCCAACCATCCAATGTATAAAATGAAAGCTGAGAAACACTATAGCGGCTGCTTTTACTGTTTTTCCCGTAGTCATCATAATTGTATATTTTACAATATCGTATCTCTTGACTCCAGCTATAATGGATATCACGTCTCCAAGTATGGGGATCCAAGGAGACAAGAAAATTACTGTTCCCCAACCATATTTTGCCATAATAGTCATACTTTTTTGTTCATATTTTTGAGGAGTTTTTTTGAGTTTTTTTAACAGTCTTCCATTATAACCAATATAATATGCAATAAAGCCTCCAATTATAGAGCCGACAGTCAGGACCAAAAAGATGTCTACAGCATTAATGCCTCCCAAAAGTAGAGCAGAGATTGTCAATTCTGTAGGTATGGGAATAAAACTTGAAAACATGCCATTAAAAAAAAGTCCCCAAAGACCGTACTTTATGAAAATAGTGTCATGTAATATAGGAGTGATAACATCGCTTAACATTAGCTGACTTTCTTTCTAGCTTGTTTTAAATGAACTGCCATATTTTTCATCATAATCATATATTGCTATGGCAATCTTGGATAATAACTTCATTTTTGATTTTTGCGCTTTAGGATCATGACTATAATCTTTTTGTTCCACAAGAACTTGAAGACGTTCTAACTGAATTCGGTTAAGACCGTTAATTCCTTTATTTGATACAGCATCTAGAAGCTGCAGCCGTTCAAGGTCTTCATTATTTAAATTGGACAATGTATTGTCTAAATGTTCTTTTTAATATTTATGTTATATCTATGTTGAATATTATCTGCAAAATCTTTGTACTAATGCAGAGATTATTGGATTAATGATACTGAAATTTTTATCAAAATAAATTCAAAATGTTAATGTAAATTCATCTTAATTAAGATCCTATCAAGGTATAAATTCAAAAAATAACTATAAGAATAATTTTTCCAAAACCCTAAAAAGTGACGTAGGGTTCCAATATTGTTATATGAAAATCATTGCATTTTCTATAGTGTTGTCATTAATACTTCTTTTTCCTTTGATGCAAAATTCTTTTGCTATTCCAGGGGAAAAATATTCTTCAACTCTCCAAAATGGAATTTGGGAAACCAAAGTGAACAAACAAGTTCAGATAACATCAGACATTTCAAACGGCCAGGATAAATCTCAGCCATTTGCATACCTAGTTCAAATTCAAAATGAAGATGGAGTAATAGTATCATTATCCTGGCTCACTGGCTCATTAGACCCTGGGCAAGTCTTAAGTCCATCACAATCATGGACACCGATCTTATCAGGAAACTATACTGCTCAAATCTTCGTATGGGCCGGCATAGATAATCCAGATGCATTATCTGCGCCGCTTACTATGAAGATTGTTGTATTTTAACTCTTTTTTGAAGCTCTAGAAATTTAGAATTTTACTTTTGTGATTCTGTATGAAACGAGCTTATGTTTTGATGAATCAATGGTATTACTTTTTTTGTTATAATTTCATGGAAATTAGGAGTATCGGCATCAAAAGATAGTAACAGGACATATGAGAGTCTACTATTTTCATCGGCAATAGGAATTGTGGCTCGAGTAATTTTGGAATAGTGAGAGCTCGCGTACAAAATTCTCCCTAAAAGGTATTCCCACCTTAACCTAGTATATTGTCTGGTTGCTGCTGTAATTGCATATTGGGCTCGCTCCTCTGAGTTGAGCAATGCCTTCAAACCCTTTCGATCTGCAGTTGCCTCTAATTTCCCATCTTGATCTGCTATGCCTGCAAATCGAATAGATGGATCGAGGGCTGTTACCTTATCACAAAATTCCTGAAAGAATTTTTTCATCAACTAGGTTATTTTACATGGGTATATTTATTCTTCCACAATCAAAACTTGATTAAACACTTACCTGCTTTGGTTTGATTATTTGAAATAAAAAATTACAAAATAGTATTATGGCGATCCAAACACCCAACATAAGAATTGGTGTCCAGTGACCAATACAATCGTGGCAAAGAAACTTGTTTATCAAGAAAACTGCCAATCCTCCTGTAAAGACACCGATCGAATAATCCAACAACCTCCACCAAAAATATTTCATCAGATTTGTATAATGCATCCAAAATATAAAATTGTGATAATAATGATTTGCCTAAATCAGACAAATTTATCATCTTCCCCCATGAGTAAACTAATCATATGAGGCATGTGATGGTATTCTAGTTTTGATGTGATGACAATAAAAAACAAAAGAATCAAAAACAAACTCCTGTACAGTAGGGTAGATAAAAATGGCGCTTAAACCAAAAAGTCCCGACGAATCCAAAGCGGTAATGACTGTACGAATGTTTCCTTCTGATGCTAATCCTAACGGAAATGTGTTTGGAGGTGAAATTTTAAAACAAATTGATCTCATTGCAGGTCTTGTTGCACAACGACATGCAAGAATGAATACAGTAACCGCTAGTATTGATACTGTTAATTTTCTAAAACCAGTTTTTGTAGGAAATGCCATCATACTAAGTGCTAGGATAAATTATGTTCATAGGTCATCTATGGAAATTGAAATCAAAGTCGAGTCTGAAGATCTGATGAATGGAAATATAACACTCACAAATACAGCATTTGTAACTGCAGTAGCTCTTGGACCTGACGGTAAAACAAGTGAAGTGTCCCCTCTAGTTTTAGAATCTGCAGAAGAGAAAAAAAGATTTAGTGAGGGTGAAGCAAGGATGGCTCAAAGACTAAAAGAACGTAATAAAAAACAACATTGACTAGAGTTATCATCTTGAATATCTAACAAGAGTATCCTCCAGGGGGACCATTTTTTACAATGTCTTGAAATTCTTTTCCTGAGTAATCCTTGTTGATAGTAAAAGGGATCATTCCAAAAATTGCTGCATCCAGTTTTGTTTTAACACGAGCTTGTGTTGGATCAAAACTCGATCCCAAATTTACAAACTGTGAGAGTGCTTCTTTGTTTATTGTAAAAATGCCATCTAAGAGTAAGGAAGATTTTGGAGAAATTGTACTTCCGTTAATTGAGACTGTTTCCAAAACCTTTGATTTGTAAATTGCATTTATCGTGTAATTATGAAAACTCACAGGGAAAAACGATGGGTTGCAAGCTTCTGCCTGTATGTGCAGCATTGTCTCAGACATTATATATTGAGAGCCTTGATGCGGTTTTATTTGTAGAGTATTTGCTGCGTAGACGTCTGCACCAATGTAACTACACAAGATTGCGACAACTATAATGATACCCAGAATAACTTTTTTCTTGTAACCTCTTGGTTCTTTAAGAACTTCTCCATCTCTAGAAACATCAGCATCCGCTTCGATTGGTTTTGGAGGCGAGGTATCAACCGATATGGAGTTTTGATCAAATTTGCTTGCTTCTTGAGAGAGACTTTCTATGTAACTTTGATCTGTTGGCTCGATTGGTTCACCATTTTGAAAAGTATTCAATATTCTATGTAATCTTTCTAAATCTCCAATTCCTTTATCTATTAATTCTCGTATTTTTTTTACTTTTTCTTCTGACATTGCTCTTGCGAATATCTAACAGCATTTAAAGCAACCTAAAACACAGAAATATTGTAAATATTATAGGTAGAGCAATGCCTGTGTTTTTTTACAAATAAAGGATTGCATTAGCTAAAAATATTATTTAATAGAGTGCATATAAAAAAACATGTCCAAGATCAAAACTGTAGGAAAGATGGTGGTTGTAATAATTAGTGGAATTGCAATAGTGGTGGTAGGCGGATTTATGATGGGCGCTGTTGCAAAGTTATGGACAGGTAAACAACCAAAAAACAGTAAAGATCCTAAAACTAGGGAAGATGACTCAAAATAAAAAACATAAATTTTGATCGTCATTTTTCAAAAAACAGAGCTTTTATTCGTAGAACTTAAGTATTTGATCTCATAACTAATTATTATGTGCGAAATGATTGATGAGATAGAAATTGAGCATATGAGAATGGCATTAGCACGAGCAAGAAAAGAGTCAAATCCTCTGCCAGAAGAGGAAGAACCAATCCTAGTTACACAATAAAAATCATCAAATACTAATGACTGCTGTGTTCAACTAAGAGTATAGACCAAGAGTTGCTGAAATTATGATGCAACACGAAGGAACCTTTCTTCAACTTCTGTCCAGTTGACTGTATTCCACCAAGAATCTACGTAATCAGATCGCTTGTTTTGATATTTGAGATAGTAGGCATGTTCCCAAACATCTAATCCCAATAAGGGTATGGCCCGAAATGTATATGGACTAGTTTGATTTTCAGTTGTCATAAACTCTACTCTTGAAAAAGTTTGATTATAAACTAGCCACCCCCAACCACTTCCTTGTATTGCAGCCGTGTTTGATGAAAATTTTTCTTTAAAATCTTTAAAACTTCCAAAATAAATTTTTATTTCATCAGCAAGTTTGCCCCCTGGTTCTCCACCGCCATTTGGTTTCATACTATCCCAAAATAATCTGTGATTTTCAAATCCTCCTCCATAAAAATTAATTTTGCTTCTGATATTTTCTGGTACTATACTTAAATCAGACAAAATGCTGACAACATAATTTTTGTGAGTCTGCGCATTGATGCTCTCTATTGCTTGGTTTAGACCATCTGCATAAGATTGATGATGTTTGGTATGATGAATCTTCATTGTCGGTGTGTCTATATATGGTTCTAATGCATCGTAAGAATACGGTAGTGGTGGAACTACATATCTTCCCATAACTTTACTTTGAAAAATTCGTTTTATATCCTAACTGTCTAGTGCCAAAGTATTAATCATAACAACGACATCAAATCAGCTGTGAAAATAACACAATCTACAGAACCTAATCTTTCAAAACCTTTGGTTATTGCAGCCATGCAAGACATGGGTGATGTTGGTAGTATAGTAGTTGATTTTATCAACAAGAACCTTAACACAATTGTTTTCAGAGAAATAGAATCTCAACTTCCAGGATATGTGATAGATAATGGTGGATACATTGAGTTACCAGAGGAAATTTGGGAGTATCGATATGGCAAAGATACTATTGTATTTGGTGGAGGTTCCGGGCAACCACAAACAAATGAAGATCTAAATGAATTATGTCAGGATGTTATCAGTATGGCAAAAAAATATTCTGCTAGGTTCATCTACACTGTTGGTGGATATCATACAAATCGTAATATTGAAAAAGATCCAAAGACTTTCGTCACTACAACATCAGCAAATCTTGCAGACATGGTAAGAAAACTGGGAGTAGAAACAACTCCAGAACAATCAATCATTACCGGTTTTAATGGTCTAATTCTTGGTTATGCAAAACAAAATAACATTGAAGGAATAGGAATATACGGTGAACTAAATGATCCCAAGATTCCTCAGTTTAGAACAGCTAAGAGCATCATTAAAACACTTGAAAAGCTAACTTACCAAAATTTTGGTGATACCACTAATCTTGATTTGATGGCAGAAACAGTTGAGGAAAAATTGCATACTAGAGGACAATTCGATATCTAGTCTTTTAAATTATTATATTATTAGTAATGATTAAAACTCTTTGTGTGGTAAATTATTTGTAAAACCATGAAAGATTATGATTTTGAAAAAAAACTAGTCTTAATTACAGGAGGATCTGGAGGATTGGGTCGTGAAGTTGTTTTAACATTTCTTAAATCAAACGCAAATGTTGCAATGACTTATTCTTCAGACAAAAGTATTAGTCAACTTGAATCAAAGCTTGGTGGTTTGATGAAAAATGTAATGCTGATAAAAACAGATGTTTCTGATGAACTGCAAATAATCAAAGCTGTATCTGAGGTTGTAAAAAAATATGGTAAAATTGATTTTTTTGTTAATCTAGTGG
Organism: uncultured Nitrosopumilaceae archaeon; assembly: GCA_964531195.1. GTDB lineage: Archaea > Thermoproteota > Nitrososphaeria > Nitrososphaerales > Nitrosopumilaceae > TA-20. Next base: position 2,353 of record CAZHDX010000020.1, on the reverse strand, counting down.
GTGGATATCTTGGAGGAAAAAAAATAACAGAGATGGATCAAAAAGAATGGGATTTGATGATGAATCTTAATTTGAAAACGGCTTTTTTGGTTAGCAAACATGTAGTTGCTCAAATGGAAAAACAAAATTCAGGCAAAGTTGTTCATGTCGCAGCTAGGTTGGGGCTAAAAGGAATTGGTGGTACCTCTGCATATTGTGCCTCAAAATCAGGGCTCATAAGACTAGTCGAATCTTTATCTGATGAAGTAAAAGACAAAAAAATCAATGTAAACTGTATACTGCCAAGTATAATTGACACTGAAGCAAACAGAAAGGATATGCCTAATGCAGATTTTAGCAAGTGGGTAAAACCCTCAGAAATTGCAAGAGTAATACTTTTTCTTGTATCAGAAGATTCTATATCTCTTCACGGTGCGTCTATGCCAGTCTATGGTTTAGCTTGAATCTTACTAGCATAATTGTTGCAATTATTGAAACAACTAAAACCATTTCGGCTACTGGTCCGAATTCTGGAATTACAGAGGTACCAACAACACTAATTTGTTCTGTTAATGGCGTGATCGGAATTGTTAATGTGCTCATTCCATCTGTATAGTCAACAGAAAAATTGTCAGTTTGAACATTATCGACCCACAAAAGTAATGGACCTTTAACAAGACCTGTTGGCAGCTTTAGTACTAGTGTGCTATTTCCTTGAACTTTTCCTACAAGCGTAAAGGTTACCGATTTATCTTTGGGATTTATTTTTGAGCTGATTATGTCCTTTATTGAGGAATATTGGACATCAAATGTATGCTTGCCATCGCCTGCATCAGAGCCTACATTTTTTATCGTTTTGGTCCCAATCGACGATAATTGAACGTTGATGATTCCTGTCATCCATGGATATGTTTTATCATAAAAGTGTAGAGTCCCAAAATCTCTATCTGTTAATGTGTAACTAAAATATTTTCCAGGATCTAATGAGCCACTATCAAATTTTCCATCGGGATTATTTGGCGTACCTGACGTAATAGAATGAGCAACCGTATCTCCATTTCCCCAATTTATGACATCACCAATGGCCGCATCAGTCGATGGTGGTGAAAAAGTACGATTCACATGTGGATCAGCAGAGCCTGTTAAGATGTTAATTTCTATAGTCTTTGCAAATGCAGATGAGCTTAGTGGTATTAACAAAACTAGAATTGCTATAATTACTATGATCTTTTGCACATGAAAATCTCCCAAAATTAACTAATAGATTTCATGGGTGAAAAATTCTTTACATAATACATTATTGAAACAAAGACGATTCCTTTCATCTCACCAAATTAATACTATCTACGCTTTAGAATTCTCCCTAAACGGTATGTGATCTTCTCAACTTGTTTTGTTGCGCCAATGAAAATAAACGCAATCCCTACTCCAAGGAGTATGCCTCCAACGACATCTAGAGGAAAGTGTCCACCTACGTAGACTCTAGAAATACATACAAGTCCTGCTTCTGCAGCCAAACCAACTGAAATTGCAAATCTTTTTTTTGACTCCCTAAATAGTGATAAAGCAATTGCTGCTCCCGCAGAAACTATTGTGGCATGACCAGATGGATATGAATAGTCTCTTGGATCTTCTAACAACAAAGATTCTGATGGATCTGGTCGTTGTCTGTGGATGATCTCTTTTGCAGCAAATCCTATGGGTATGAGAACAATGAATGCTAACACTAGTACTACTGCAGTCTTTTTTCCTGCTATGCCCCCAAGAATAAAAAAAAGAATAATCGTAATTGTCCAGACAGCTTCTCTACCATATTCTGTAAACCAAACCATAAGATAGTCAAGAAAAGACGTATGCAAATTGACTACCTTCAAAAATGCTGATTTGTCTCCATTGATTACGTTAAGATTATTTGAAAAAGGTGAAACTAGAATAGCAAGGATAACAAAAAGGGCAAGAAGGATAATTGATATTGTTTGGTATCTGTTCAAAACTCGATCTCTGTCCTACATGCCAGCAGAAAAACGATTTGATGCATCAAAGAGATCCTTCAAGTCTGATTCAGAATGGGAGAAAGAAAAGGCACCTAGTTTGCCTGGCAGGAAAAATATTCCATCTTTTGCTATCATATTAAAATGATATCTATGTAGAGTATCCACGCCACATAAAGAAGCATCTAATGCATTTCTAATCTGAGTAATTCCATTTGATAAGAAATGGGTCATAAAAAGAGAACCCATGCCTGTAGTTATGACCTTGCCATCAAATATTTTGTCAAGTTCTTTTCTTGCTTTTTGTCCAAGATTACCAATTTTGGTATAAATTGATTTATTTTTCTTAAGAAATGAAAGCATTGCTTTTCCAGATGTCATTG
>CAZHDX010000019.1:0-14358 GCA_964531195.1 uncultured Nitrosopumilaceae archaeon | reverse complement strand
GTTTGTAGGAAGTGTTGCAAAAAAAGGAACATCTGAGATTGTTCTGGAGATAGGAAGACCTGGAAGATTTGAACGTAAAATTGAGATCGGAATACCAGCTAAGCCAGGCAGAAAAGAGATCCTAGAGATTCATACAAGAGGCATGCCAATCAATGACAAAGTAAACTTGGATCAAATCTACAAGGTAACACATGGCTTTGTTGGTGCTGATCTAGAAATTCTTGCAAAGGAAGCAGCAATGAGATCACTGCGAAGAATATTGCCAGAATTAGATCTTGAAGAAAAAATACCGACAAAAATTTTACAAAAAATTGTAATTACTGATGACGACTTTAGGGATGCATTAAAGGAAGTAAGACCATCTGCTCTAAGGGAAGTTCTAGTTCAAATTCCAAATGTATCGTGGGATGATGTTGGTGGACTAGAATCACTAAAAGAAGAATTGCAAGAAGCTGTCGAGTGGCCACTAAAACACAAGGAGGCATTTGAATTTACAGGAGTATCTGCACCAAAAGGAATCTTGTTGCATGGTCCTCCAGGTACTGGAAAGACATTGATTGCAAAGGCAGTTGCACACACAACTGAATCTAATTTTATCAGCATCAAGGGTCCTGAGCTATTGTCAAAATGGGTAGGAGAATCTGAAAAAGGAGTACGAGAGGTTTTCAGAAAGGCAAGACAGGCAGCTCCATGCATAATATTCCTAGATGAGATAGACGCGATAGCTCCATCACGAAGCTCTGGTAGCTCTGACTCTAATGTTACAGAAAGAGTCGTTTCACAAATTCTAACAGAAATAGATGGATTAGAAGAGCTACACAATGTGCTAGTAATTGGTGCCACTAACAGACTGGATATTGTTGATTCTGCATTGCTAAGACCAGGAAGATTTGATAGAATAATTGAAGTGCCATTGCCAGATTCAAAGGGACGAGAAAACATATTCAAGATTCATACCAGTAAAAAACCACTAGATGCAGATGTAAGCTTGACTAAACTAGTCGAAAGCACAGAAGGATTTAGTGGAGCAGAAATTGAAGGCATTTGCAACAGGGCTGCAATGACTGCAATAAAGCGACACATAGATAGCAAGGAAAAATCAGTCAAGTCAATCAAAATAACACAAGAAGATTTTACAAATGCAATTAAAAAAATAAGACCTGAAAGGAACGCAGCTCGTGCGCTAACGTCACAACTTATAAGATAAATTTGCGCAATTACATTGACGACAAAAGAAGCCATACTTTATGAAAAGCTACCAAACGATAAGGTCCGTTGCACAGCATGTGCTAGATATTGTGAAATCGGCAAAGACCAGATTGGTCTTTGCGGTATTAGGGGAAACAAAGCTGGCAAACTGGAATTATTTGTCTATGGCAAAGTAATTACTGGTCATGTTGACCCAATAGAAAAAAAACCAGTAACTCATTACAGACCTGGCACCAGTATCTATTCAATTGCAACTACTGGTTGCAACTGGCTGTGCAAATACTGCCAAAACTATGACATTAGCCAGAGAAGAAAAGTAGAGGGCACTGAAATGACTCCACAACAAGTGGTAGAGCAGGCTATTATGGCAGGTGCAGATGGGATTGCCTATACCTATAATCAACCATCCATATTCATAGAATTTGCGCGCGATTGTGGAGTAATTGCACGAAAAAAAGGCCTGTTCAACATCTTTGTCTCAAATGGTTATGATACACCACAATCTGTAAAGATGATGAATGAATTTCTTGACTGCATAACAGTTGATTTCAAGGGCAATGCGGAACCTGGTTTTACTAGAAAATACATTGGTGTTCCAGACCCAAAACCAATTTTTGATACTCTAAAAGAAATCAGAGACAAGACAAAGATTCATGTGGAGATCACAGATCTTATAGTTCCAAAAGTTGGAGACGATTTAGAATATGCAATGCGTCTTTGCAAGTTCATTTATGATGAATTTGGTCCAGAAATGCCAATCCATTTCCTCAGATTCCATCCAGATTACAAAATGATGGATTTTGAATCAACACCAATTAAAACACTTGAAAAACATTACGAAATAGCTAAAAAAGCTGGACTAGCTTACGCATATCTTGGAAATGTACCCGGTCACAAGCTCGAACATACTTATTGTTCTCAATGTAATAATATTGTAGTCAAAAGATTTGGCTTTGACATTCAGGGTTGGAACATGGATGAAAATAATAATTGTAAATTTTGTGGAAACAAGATACCAATAATAGGAAAATCAGCAGAAAATTATAAACAAAACAGATTCCAATTTATTTTCTAAAACGCAACTGCACGCACTGGTGAACCAGTAGCTCCCTTTAGCTTCAAGGGCAATACAATTATCTTAAAATGAGTCTTTGAAATTTTTTCAAGGTTACATAGATTTTCTAAGATCAAGATATCATTGCCTAACAGTTTATGGTGAGCTGAAAATTTTGAATCTGAACCTAGATCAATGTTTGGTGAATCTATTCCAACCATGTTGATTTTCTTTGCTACAAGATATCTTGCCGCAGATACTGATAGCCCTGGATTTTTTGCAAAATAATTTTCCTTATACAAGTTCTTGACCCAGCCAGTTGAAAAAATTAGAATTGAATTAGGCTGTATTTTGCCATCTTTATTCTCGAACTCAACAATATCCTCTTTGGTGATAGTCTCGCCTGCTCTTTTCTTTAATTTACATAAAACTGCATCATTGACAAGCCTGTCTAGCGGAATTTTATCAATTTTTAATCCATTTTCTATAAAATGAAATGGCGCATCAATATGAGTCCCTGAATGCGAACTCAGAAACAACAGTTCAAGATTATAACCATCAAAATCATTTTTTGCCCACGGAATAAATTCAGTTTTTGGTGTACCAGGAAATCTTGGAAGTTTTGTGGAAATTTCAAGTGTTAGATCTATCATGTCATTGGTTCATCAATGCAATTAATCAATTTTGATTTAATTAGTCAAAGGTTAAATATTGTCAAACAAAAATTATGTTGTGCCTACAACTTACATTTTGCTAAATTCTGATCTGGGTTCTGATGTAGAGATCATTCAAAAAATTAAAGATATGCTGGACAAGGAAGGTGCAGTTCAATATGAGGTGACAGGAGTATACGGGGTATATGATATCATTGTAAAAATCACAGCAGACAACATGGATCTCTTACGAAGCGTTATAACAAATAAGATTAGAAAAATAGACAAGGTATACTCGACATTAACTATGATGGTAATAGAAGAACAGGAACAATAACTATCCTTTTTTGATCAAATCTATAACTTTGAGAATTTGAGATTCTGTATTAAAGAAATGAATTGAGGCCCTTATTACTTTTTGAGTAAAGATCTCCCTTACTGCAAGAACAACATTTTGTTTTTCTAGCTTTTCCACAATAATTTTTGGATCTTGATTTAAGACAGAAAAGGAGACGATGCTTGTTCGTTTTTCTGGCTCATCAGGCCCATACAAAACAACACCAGGAATTCTTGACAGCTCTTCACGCATCAAGTTAGCAAGATGCATATTCTTTTTTCTAATGTTATCAATACCTATTCGTAGAAGGTATACAACAGATGCTTCAAGTGCAGCTATGCCTGCCCAGTTGCGAAATCCTGCCTGAAATCTGGCAGGCATCTCTTTGTGCACTAGATTGCCTTCATGGAATCTGGCTGATTCTCCGCCCACTTGAAGGGGTTCTAGCATTTCGCTTGATTCTTTTTTGCAAAAAAATAATCCTGTTCCCATTGGGCCGCAAAGCCACTTTGAGCCATTAAATGACATGAAATCACAATTGATTTTGTTTACATCAACATCAAGACATCCTGCTGTTTGCGCCGCATCAATAAAATACGGAATTTTTTTTTCAGAGAGAATGTTTCCAATTTGTTCCACAGGTAAAATGGCACCAGTATTAAACAGAGCATGACTTAGAACAACAAGATCAGTGTTATTATCAATTAATTTTTGTAATTCTTGAATATCAAAATAACCTACATTGTTTATTTTCAAACTTCTTAGCTCTGTTTTTTCAGACATTCTAATCCATGGGTAATGATTTGCGGGATGTTCGTGATTTGAATCACGAATTAAAATATTTGATCTTGGTTTTAATTTCAATCCATTTGCAACCATGTTGATTCCGTCTGTGGCGCTTGAAGTAAAAACAACTTCATCTGGTTTGCATTTTATCAAATAAGAGATTGCCTTTCTTGCTAGGGCAAGTCTTTCTGTAAGATACTCTTCTGCTTTTTTTGAGTCTGGTCCCATTTCGTTGTAGCTGACGAGAAAATCAGTCATCGCCTTTATACTAGAAATGGGCATCAGGGACGTTGATGCATTGTTTAGATAGATGATATCCTTTGGAAAATCTTGGGAGACATCATAATCTAAATTCATTTCAATCTATTTATTTCCCTATTCAACCGGAATATAACTTTCGGTTAATTTGCAAATCTTTAGGGTTATCGCGTAAACAATGATTTATTGTCGAGCATGAAATTTCCGACAAACCCTTGCGAGAAGATTGTCATGAATATGACCAAAAATAATTTCATAATTCTAACGCATCGTCTCAATAAACATCTGTATCTTATTCTTACACACTATGTGTTATCTTTTGAACAACTAGATTATACCAATGTACGATATCGTTGTATGTCGTAAGAGAACTAGATCATTCCTAGCATTTGCATTTTTACTTCTCTTGCTGCCATTATCATCAGTTTATACCAATTTTCAGTCAGCATATGGCGAGACTTTGTCATCAGATCAAGTTATGGATAAAATCAAACAGCTTGACTCTGATTTGAAATCACAATTTCAATTATTGAATCCTGTACCCATGGACTTTGAGGCTTATTCTGGTATTGTATGGCAGACTCAGGACTCTAGCTTTACCTTTTCAGTTGATGCATTAAAGGGTGATCAGGGTCAGAGACAAACACAGTATTCTGAATTCATGAAAATAAGTTCAGATACAAAACAGTCAACGACAATTTCAGGCCATCCTGGGTGGATTGAGGCCTATAACAATTACAATTATGTTTGGGTGGATGTACGCTGGGGAGATGGTAATTATTTCTCGCCATTAGCAGAGTTCACATTTACAATTCCGTCTTCAATAAAGGATAATAGTGATTCAGTAAAAACATTTCTGAATCAAAAACAAAAAGATGTAATTGATATTGTAACTAAAATTGATGCGGTTATAACACAGCATGGATTTTACAATTTCGGAGGTCAAGTGTCAACCAGCTCTGATACACAGGCAAGTAGCTCTTCAGAAATTACTGGAACTATCACTTCTATTAGGAGTGGAGCCATCTTATCAATATCAAGAGCTGATGGTAGCCTCGTTGATGCTTCAGTTGGATTGGTTCTTCACAAGGGTGACACTATCATGTCAGTTTCCAACGAAAGTCCATTTGTACCTGATGCCATTATAGATTTTGGTTATGGCAAGCTCGAAGTAATGCAAAGTACCACGGTTTCAATAGACCAGTCTGAATTGAAGGACAACCTTGCAAAGACGCAGCTCAACTTGAAAAACGGTTCCATATATCAGATAATAGATGGACCAATTGAAGCAAAATATCACAAGGCTGCCATTAGAAGTGACTTTTCAGTTATAACACCAACATGTTCTGCGTCAATCAGAGGTAGTGCCATGTTTGTGTCATATGACAGCACGGTAGATAGCACAACAGTATTTGCAACACAAGATCAGGCATTTGTCAAGGGAATCTCAGACAGTCGAGAAATTGCGGTTCAAGCTAATCAAAAAGTCAAGGTAGGATCTGAGGGAATCGTATCCTCACCATTGTCACTTACTAGTAATGAGCTAGCTACCATTCCAGGAGTAGAACACCAAGTACAATTGAAAATTCCCGGCTGGGTTAAAAACGATGCAGGCTGGTGGGCCAAAGGAGAGGTCTCTGATGATGAATTTGTCAAAGGAATGCAGTATCTTATAACAAATGCAATAATGGAGATTCCATCAACACAAACAAGCTCAGTTGGATCTCATACTATTCCAGGCTGGGTTAAAAACGATGCAGGCTGGTGGGCCGGTGGCCAGGTCTCTGATGATGAATTTGTCAAAGGAATACAATTTCTCATAACAAATGGAATTGTAGTTATAGGATCTGCTGATTCTCACACACAAGTGCAGACCTCAGCTTCGCAGCAAACACAGATCAACCTTGCTGGAATCCCAAAAATAATGCAAAGCACACAAGTTACCTTGCAGTTATCTAGTTTCTTTAAAATGGACAAGTCTCAGTATGTTGCAAATGGCAATCCCAATGATATGGCAACAATTTCAGGAAAGGTAGACAATCCAAAAGGTGGAAGTGTGATCTTGACAATAACTAAACCAGATAGAACTACAGAGTCACTAACTGTAGGTGTAACCAATGTCGGTAATTTCAGGACCGTGATAATAATAGATGATTCTTTTCCTGCTGGAACCTATACTGTAGGTGGTAATTATCAAGGCTCGGATCTGGGATCGGCTACATTTATGGTAAAATAAGTTCAGAAATAAATTTCAAGTATGCTTCCAATTGAAGATTTTACCACTCTATTCGGAAGGTCTGTCCCTTTGTGATTCCTTCTCTGGCCCATCTTGCAATAAACTTTTTTCCATTTTTTCGAACTGTGGGTTGTATCTTTGCAAGTTTTTTTTGCTCGGTTTCTTGATTAACCTCATAAAGAATTGGTTTTTTAATCAATTTGTCATTTGGATATTCCATTTTTAAGACAAGTTTTTGACAATCAATCAAAAAGGCATTTTCAAAGTATCTTTCTGGTTCTTCCACTTCATATTCTAGCATGTAGTAACGGCCGATGTCATTTTTTAAGATAGGAGTATTAAAATTCGTGGTAAACTCCTTTTGTGTTGGTTTATCCATGTTGATGCTTGAGATTTTCAGATCAGTGTTCTGCTCATCGTAAACTTTGATCTTGAGATCATTTATTGAAGGCTTTTCAACATCGGTTGCAATTCCGTGCAAAACATTGTAAATTGGTTCATTAGAAATATTTTTGATCTCATAGGTTCTCTTGTGTGCAACAAGCATAGTCTTTGGATTTTTTATTGTAAGATCAACTTCGATGAATGGATACAAGGTGGTTTTTTGCATCTTGATTATCTCTTCTCCCATTTTACTTCGAAGAGCTTCACCTTTAGTTGGAGGCTTTGAATTTCCAAAACCCTTTCCGTATGCAGAGTAGATAAGAATGGTTTGATTGTGTTTAATTGCAAAATCATGTACAGGTTTGATTATCTTTCTGTACTCGTCTGATAGCTCTCTGAGATCTTCTGCCATCCTAGGACTCAACAGTATATGAGAGTCATCTCCAAAATCCATGACTCTTCTTGCAAGAATTATTCCTGGGCCCCACACGTTTTTGTTTTTTCTAATATCATCGACCACAAAGACATTTCCACTGTGCAACCCAATTCTTATGCGTACGATTTCTGAGGGTATTTTTGATTTATTATACTTGGCCAGATTTTGCTGGAGTTCTATAGCTAGTCTGAGAGGAAGTTCAGGTCCCTGAAGAAAACCAATTGCCATACCATCTCCAGTAGGGAGAACAAGCATAGAGTCTTCAAGTGTAGTCTTGTAAGATTCGCAATCTAAGATGCATTTGTTCAAGGTTTCAATTTTTTTAATTTGAGTTTTTGTAGACATTGATGGATCAGAAAGACCAACCACATCTACAAAAAAGAAATTTGCATGAATCAAATTTAGGTTTGTATTTAGTACCATGAAAAAGGACTAGATTACATACAAATAAGTTCTTTTGAAAAATATTTTGAATCTTGATTTTGTTGACTTGGCACGAAGATTACTTTACAATTCCTTTATCGGCAAGATAGTTGAGCATGTTTTCAAATTCTGGAATGGAAAGGTCTCCATCTACCACATACTTTGTTGTCTTGGAAACCCATTGGGGAATGGATTGACCATTTATCCCTATATCAGCTAAAAATTCAGAATTTGAAATTGCATGTGATGAATATCCTGCCCAGTCTTTGATTGCAGGTAAAAGATCTGGTGTTGATGGGGTTGTAGTTTGAGCTAGAACATTTACAATTTGATCTGATGGAGCTTGATCAGGTAGATTTGATGATATTTTTTGTGTACTATCAACCTGTATTGCATTCCAAATCTTCGTGTCAGATGAATGTCTCTGTTCATCCCATGCCCGAACAATAATGTTTGATTTTTCCATATGATTTGCAAATGTTATTGAAAAATCAAAGGAATGCTGTAATCCGTTGTTAGAAGTAAGGATGTTTACATGTGAAAAGTATCCATGTGGGTCAACTATCTGCAATTGCTCTCCCTTTTCATAGATTACATACGTATCGCTATCTTTGATCTCCTCGTAGATTCCAAGAGGGGTAAAATATATTGCCATATGTTGCATGGATGGCACTTGGGTAGTGAATTTCAAATCTACTGGATTGCCAGTTGTTTCTTTTGCAGTTTGAATCGTATTTGCATATCCTCCCAAAAGGTATCCTTGCCCGTCAATCGCTAGTGGATAGTATGGCACCGATGGATCGTTTGATGGCAATACAGTTGCAAAAGGATCATGATTTTGCAATTGTTGTTTAATTGCTTCTGGCAAATTTCCAATAAATGATTGTGTGCTCAAAGAAAATGATGTCGAAGCACCTTGACCTGACCCTCCGACAAATAATGCTACTACGCCACCAATAGCAAATTTTGAAAGATGAGGATGCTGAGCGATATATGAGCATTCTAAAATATTTCCAAAACCGTCCGTGACATCAGTCGATGGATCTCTTATTGGATTTGGAATATTGGAATTAATTGTTGCCCTCGCTTGGAATGGCCCAGATCCTACTGGAATGGTAGCTAGAACAGAATTTTGAGTAGGAGAGCCAGGCATTCCATCAATTACTGATACTGTGTTTGAGAATGCATTTGTAACATACAATCTGTCGGTGGTCGGGTTGACCGATCCTGACCTGGCTCCAATTCCAACAGGTACCGAAGCTATTTTTGTATCAACAGAACTGTCGATAACCCCTACTGAATTAAAACCGCTTTGAACGGAATAGACTATTTTATTGTTGGAATCAATTACAGGAGTTCCACGAGGAATGATTGTATCTATTACTGTGTTTGTGTTACCGTTTATTACAACAATTCCTCCAAATGAAGTATCAACATAAATCCGATTAGAGGCTGGATCAACAGAAAGCCCTGTTGGAAATAGACCAACTGGTATAACACCGATTATCAAATTTGAAGTTGTATTAACAACAGAAACTGTGCCAGTGACAAAATTAGAAGCATACAATCTGTGAGTGTTTGAATTCACCGTGAGTCCCTGAGGTGAAATTATTCCAAGTATAGTAGCTACTACGGTATTGGTTGTGTCATTGATAACCGATATGGAATTAGAACCAGGATTAGCCACATAAACAAGATGAGTTTTAGAATCTAAATTCACGGCCAATGGACTAATACCAACAGGAATTACTGCTATCGTATTGTACGAGGTAGCATCAATCGCAGTTACTGAATTAGAAAATGGATTTGCCACATATAGTGCATTGTTGTTTGGATTATAGTATTCCCCTTGAACACCGCCAGGTACCGCGATGGTTTTTACAACTTTGTTCAATGATGTATCAATTACAGAAATTGTCCCTGACACGACATTTCCTATCAGGATCTTTGTGCTAGTAGCTAAAGGATCACCCACCTGATCCCACTTTTGTGTATTTTCATTGAATACTTCTAATGGGACTACAGGACATCCATCTGCAAATCTCTTGGCAGATGTAAAGTTGTGAGCAACAAGAAATTTAGTTTTTGGCACTTGATTTGGTGCAAAGTTTGAAGGATTTGAAAAATCCACACCGGTAGAATTTATATTAAAAAATGCTGCCGTGTTGATTGGAGGAGGCGGTATATTGTTTGGAACTTGTTGTGATTCTGTTACATTAAAGCCAACGTTTGGTCTGTCGACTCCAGGAGGAATGTTACTTTGCTGGAATTGCGCTGTTGGCAGTGCACCTGGCGGGGGTCTATACTGTAGTGCAAAGGATGTACCATTAAAGATGTCACCAACATTTACACTCCCGCTAAAACTTCCATTAACTGGATTAAGCGGTACAATAAAGGTGCGAGCAGGATTATCCACTATACGAACAGTCGATGGAGCACTGTCTAATGTTCCATCGTTTACAATCAATTTGAAAGTCAGTAAAGTAGGAACTCCGACCGAGGGCGCTGTAAATGTCGGACTGGTTGCAGCTGAATTTGATAAAACAACGGCAGGCCCTGTAGTCTGAGTCCAGTTAAACGCAAGTGGACTGCCACTCAGAGAGAAGCTTGCTGAACCATCTAGTGAGACTAGATCTCCTTGAAGCACGCTTTGGTCAGGTCCTGCTATTGCTACAGGCGGGTTAGTCGTAATGTCTATTACGGAAATAGTATTGAATTTGGAATTTGTTACATATGCCTTGTTAAGACCAGAATCAACGGCAAGTCCAGACGGACCTGGATCAGTAGGAAATACGGACATGATACTATTTGTTGTACCATTAATCACAGTTACAGTATTAGAAAGACTATTTGCCGCATAGACTGTCTTTGTGTTAGGATTAACAGCCGTTGCAAAAGTTACCTGCTCTCCCGTAGATATTGTATTTACTATAGTATCAGTGGTTCCATTGATAACAGAAATAGTGTTGGCATTTGCGTTTGGAACGTAAACTAGATGATCATTTGGATTGATGGAAATGTATGTAGGTGCATTGCCAACGGCAATTGTTTTTATGACTGTATTATTTGTGGCATTAATAACATAAACAATATTTGCACTAATATTTCCAATGTAAACTTTATCCAAAATAGGATCGATTGCAATTCCACCTACTCCAAATGCAAGTGTAAGAGTTGACGTCAATGTGTTTGTAGTGGAGTTTATGACTGAGACAGTACCTGAAAATAAATTACTTGCATAAATTATTCCGTTGTTTGGATTAATGGCCAAAGCAACAGGGCCTGCTCCTACTGGGATGGTAGCAACAACAGTGTTTGAAAGTTCATCAATAACTGAAACCGTACCTGAGCCTTCATTGGCAACATAAACGAGTTGAGTGTTTTGATTAACTGCAACTCCAAATGGAGCCAAGCCAACAGGAATTGTAGTTGTTACAGTATTAGTGGAACCGTTTATTGCAATGACAGTATTATGAATTGAATTGGAAACATAAAGTTCATGAGTGATTTGATCAACTGCTACTTGAAAAGGACCTGGAGTAACAGAAATGCTTGTTGCAAAAGCATCGTATGACCAAAAAGATAGGGAAAATAAAACAAGAAAAACTGCTGCCATTAATTGATATCTTCGTTCTAGAATAGACTCGAAAGTTCTGTTTTTAGAATTTTTCATATGAATAATAATCTCAGATAACGTGACGCACCCCTGCCCCCTCTCTGCGTCAATTTATGAATATAAACCGATCATTTAATCACGAATGTTTTTTCAATAAATTTTATAAAAAATTAGTTTTGATAGAATATTTTCTGAATGATATATAGTAGAACCACATTTTTTAGGTTAACTCAAACCTCACACATCTGCCTCTATTTTGCAAAAAATCTGATCGCAAAACCAATTGTGTCATTTCTTATCTTTACCACGCAACTCCTAATATGTAGTAAAAAGAATGGGTGGATATGGTTTTCAAAAACCATAATGCATTGAAAAAGAAGAAAGCTCTCCTTACCATCTCTATTTCTGTACTGCTTTTATCAATTATTGTCAACGAAGGTATTCAACCATCGTTTGCTACAGGAACTAATGGCAGGATAGATCATAAAACTTCCTTTACACCTTCACAAGAAGTTAATGACCTGGTCAATCTCGCAAATAGCTTGGGAGTAAATTCAAACTCACTTAAGAATGCGCAACATCTTCTCAATGATAACAATCCGCACAACGATAATGGAGCAATTGGAAAACTCGATGCATTTATTCATACAATAAATGCAAACACGAATCTTACTCAGGCTCAAAAAAATCTCTTAATTTCTCAAGCCAATGAAATACAGACTGTAATCCAAGGCGGTAACCCACCACCTGGTAATCCGTTTCTTGTGGTTGGAAGTCAGAGTTCCAATAATATCGCAGTTCTAATTGGTGACGGTGCAGGCTCTTTTGGCGCTGCCACTAATTTTGCTGCAATATCATTACCACTTGCCGTAACGTTAGCAGATTTTAATGGAGATGGACATTCTGACATTGCGTCTACAAATTATGGCTCAGGCAATGTCTCAGTACTTCTTGGTGACGGCACAGGATCATTTGGTGCTGCAACTAACTTTGCAGTTGGATCGCTACCACAATCAATAGCAACAGCAGATTTTAACGGAGATGGAAATTCCGACCTAGTAACAGGCAATTCTGGTTCAGGCACTGTATCGATATTACTAGGTGATGGTACAGGCTCATTTGGTGCTGCAACTAACTTTGCAGTAGGAGCTGGAGAAGAACAGGTAACAGTAGGAGACTTTAACGGAGATGGAAATCCTGACCTTGCAGTAGCCAACTCTAGTTCAGGCAATGTCTCAGTACTTCTTGGTGACGGCGCAGGATCATTTGGTGCTGCAACCAACTATGCAGCTGGAACTTTTCCAGATGGAATAGCAGTAGGAGACTTTAACGGAGATGGAAATCAAGATTTGGCAGTATCCGATGCTACCTGTGGTTCTTGTGGAACTTTCGATATCTTCCTTGGCAATGGTGATGGTACATTCGGTGCGGCAACAAGCTTTGCAGCTGGAATAAATACTCGTTCAATAGCAGTAGGAGACTTTAATGGAGATGGAAAACAGGATCTCGCAGAAACCATCCATGACGGAGACAATGTTGCAGTATTTCTTGGAAATGGTGATGGTTCATTTGACTCTGGTACTCACTATGCAACAGCTTTAGGCGCACGTTTTGTTGCAATTGGAGACTTTAACGGTGATGGAAAACAGGATCTGGTGGTAGCAACAGACTTTAGCTCAGGTAACGTCTCAGTTTTGCTTGGCAATGGTGATGGCACGTTTGGTGCTGCAACTAGCTTTCCAACTGGAGCATCTAGTTGTTTTGGTACTTGTTCAACATCGGTTGCAATAGGTAATTTTGGCTAGTTGGTTCTTCATATCTGAAATCAAAATCATAAAATACTTTACAGGATAGACAAATTAACTCGAATGGAAAATTTAGAATATGGTATACGATGAAAAGCTTGCCGATAGAGTACGAAAGTCACTTAAAGGTAAGAAAAACATAACAGAAAAGAAAATGTTTGGAGGTATTGCATTTTTGTTAGGCGGAAAAATGTTCTGTGGAGTTCTTAAAAATGATCTAGTTGTTCGGACAGGTGAAGAATATTACAAAAAAGCATTAACCAAACCTCATACGCGTCCATTCGATTTTAGTGGAAAACCAAGCAGAGGATTTGTTTATGTTGGACCCGGCGGATTAAAAACAGAAAAAATTCTCTCCGAGTGGGTTAATTCTGGGATTAAATTTGTTGCTTCCTTACATAATCAATAGAATGGAGATGTACTATTGTCCAAAAATGATATAGTTGAAATCCAGAATCTTCAAAACATTCTTTCAGAAAATAAAATAAACTCGATCTTGTTTTCTGATCCTTTTATAAAAGCTGGATTTTTTGCAAAACTTGTACAAGACATCAAGATTGATGTCTTGTACTTGGACCTTGATTTGTTATACAGTGGATATATAGTGTCTAGAAGACTAGAGATTCCGGAAAACCTATTCTTGTTTCAACCATCCCTTGAAACTCTAAATGAGGTGTTAACAAAAATTTTACAGCATCTTAGCACTAAAAAAAGTGTTATAATAATAGATTCGCTTAACGGATTTTTTAACATACTACACAAGAAAAAAGGAGTAGGCAAGCTTGTCACATCCCTTATAATGTTATTAGCAAACATGACAAGACACACCAATTCTGTCATTGCCTTGACCAGCATGGTCCGATTCAAAAAAGAAGAGGGGTGGGTGCTCTTACCAACTGGAAAACGTCTGGTAGAAGTAAAAAACGGAGAAAAAATTTTACTTGAACAAAATGATCAGGGCATAATTGTTGATTTTGTGGACAAGAAAGAAAAGTCAATCATTCCGGCAGATTTGATACCGCTAATCTAGTCTTTTGATAATGTGATATCCAAACTGGGTCTTCACAATATCTGAAACTTGGCTCTTTTCTAGCGCAAATGCAGCCTTTTCAAATTCTGAAACCATCATGCCTCTGCCAAAATATCCCAAGTCGCCGCCCC
>CAZHDX010000018.1:0-14854 GCA_964531195.1 uncultured Nitrosopumilaceae archaeon | reverse complement strand
ACAAACTAGTCAATATGCATAATACTTCACAAAATTCTGTCCTTACAAAATAATGATATTATTTACAAAAATTTTGAGATTATTATTGAATTAAAAGTTGACAGAATGCAAAAAAACTATGTAAAGATCTGTTTTTGTCCAAATTGCATTTGACAAGCCAAAAAAAGGGCGTTTTTTAGATTTATTTTTCATATTATTCAACCACTGCACACATTGATTTTCTTACACACATTAATGTAGTAACCGATAAAATGTATTCACTGTTAAAGATCTTCCAACGAATAATTTTTCTTAATGTTTCATAATCTATTGCTTCTATTTTTGCTAATACGTCATACTCCCCAATTGTTCTATGAACAGTTTTGACACCATTTATTCTCCCCAGATATTCAATAACTTTTTTTTCGTAATCTGATTTACATTTTATCATGACATGCGCTGTAGCCAGTTCATGAGGATATGATATTTCTTGAGAATAATTCATGATTAATTTAACCTACTTTTTTATCTTAAGGTTTTACAATATTTTTTACATAGATAATGAAACAATATGATTATGTAGATAGAATATGTATTAATAATAAAATCTCTATTCTAATTTTCATATTCAATTATAAACACTATATTCTATAGGGACAAAGCTCCTAAACAATTACTTCCATGAATTTAGTATGGAAAATATTGAATCAAATGATGACCTGTCTGCATCCGCAAGTCCTGAAATAGATACCGAAGAAACACAAACTGAAATAGAGGAAACACAAAATGTAAAAGAAGAGACTATTGATGCAGAAATCGAAGACGAGGAAGACCCAAAATTAGAGATGGATTAAATTCCAATTTGGGTCATTTTTTATGTTCATAAAATCTACGTGAAGTAATAATTGATTTCTAGTTTCACAAATTAAAACTTGGTTTGAGTTTTTAAGGTAATGATTAACAAAAAAGAAAGGGGAGTATTGTTCTTATGCTTTATTTCCAGTTGTTGGATTTAGGAATAGCTTACCGGCCTTTTCAGTGAAACTAAACATATTCATTAGTGAACCAGCTTGAGAATCAAACGATTGATCTCCAATTGTTCCGAGATTCCAGTTGTCTTCAATGAATTTTAGTACTGAAGATTGGTCTGTCACCTGATGGTCGATAAAGTTCTTTTTTGCATATGAAGATATGACAAGCAATGGTTGTCGAGGTCCGTAACCACATCGATCACTGTATGCCCCTGCTTTTGTTATACCACAACCTGAATCATTTGCAGGATCATTTGATTGGCTGACGATTGGAGGCATGACATGATCGTACCATCCATCTGAATCATCATAAAGAACGATTACTGCTGTATCTTCCCAAGATGGTAGCTTTTCCAAGTGGTTGATTGTGTCCACTAGAAATGTTTGCTCATCAAGAGGATCCGAGTAACCAGCATGACCATCTTGATACTTTGCAGCCTTTAGATAGCTTACAGAAGGCATATTTCCTGCCTCAGCAGCTGCCCAAAAGTCTGACAAGTCATATTGATGATTTGCTTGATCTGTTTTTCCTATCATTGATACTGATGTTGGAGGTAAGTGGTGCTGATTTGCAGTAGATGCATAGTACTCAAATGGTTCGTGGTGTGCACTATAATCTGTGACATTGCTTCCGCCTATGTTCAGATGTGAAGATTTGCATTTTGCTTTGTGAGCGGGATTTCCGTCCCATGCAGTTGTTGGTTTGAATCCTCCTTGGAACCATCCCCATGTTATACCGTTAGCATTTAGAAGATCTCCGACATTTTTACCAGACAAGCTTACTGTGGTAGATCCTGAACAGTCATCATAGACACCGTCTGGATCCCCTATTATTGCGCCATTTGCAGTATTGCCTGCAATATTTGCTGGAGTTGCTCCATGAGTTTGACCTGACACAAGATTTATCATTCCTGGTGTAGAGGGGCCAAATGTACTGCTAAATGAATTGTCGCTCATAGCAAAGTGTTGTGCATAGTTCCACAATGCGGTGACTGTGTTTCCATCATAGTAACCCATTACGGTACTTCCGTCAGGGTTACATCCAGCTCCTGTGCCACCTAACTCTTGTACAAACTTGTCCAATAACCCTCCATCGTATGCCCTTTGCTCATCAAGATAATCATGGTCTTGATCGCAAGTTATCGCCTGTGATCTATCAAGACGGAATGGATTTGCAGTATTTGGATTATTATTCAATAATCCTCCTGTCAAGCCATTAACTGAGGGTGTGTCCTTATTTGGATTGAATTCAGGCTCACCTGCTAGGTTAGCTGCATTAGGATATGTGCCAAAATAATGATCAAATGATACATTTTCTTGGAATATCACAACCAAATGTTTGATTGGAGTAGTTGTTTTTGGACTAATTGCATAAGTTGTGCTGCTCAACAACAAAGATGTTACTAGTAGTGTTGCTATAGTAATTGCTAGAATTTTAGTCATTGCAAGATTTATGCAAGTTTTATTCATTTGCGTGATGCAAATAGATCTTGTATCATTACGAGCATTACGGAAGAAAAATTCTAAACTAATGTTAACATATTTTTCATAGGACACAATATTATTAATATGACAATAGAAAAATTTTCTAATTTCATTAGCTTATTAGATCTAGGGATTCTTTTTATTAATAACTGACAAAAGTGGAATCAGTTACTGTCCTAGGAAATGGTACTGTACCAAGTAATTTCTTCCATACAATTGCATCATCAAGTTGAGTGCCTTTAGCTGCTCTAGTGATTTTGCGGTTTCAAGCTCATCAACACTATTTCTTGACAGACTGTGGTGCGAGTATGATATGTTTCCAAGCAAAAAGTTTTCATTTTGCGGTTGCTGGGTCTTTGGAACAAGTGCACCTATCTGCATATTAAGCACTTTGTTATTTTCATCCTCTACTACCAATGAAACTGTCTTGGCTTGAGTATCGTAAAACCAGTAGATCTTGCCTGGTGCCCCGTTGAAGACTGATGATGCATCATGGATGTGAGATAATATTTGTGGTTTGGCATATCCATCAGAATCTAGTTGCTTTTGCAAGTCAGCCATATTGTCATAGACTTTGAGTGTGTCTGGAAGCTGTGATGGTGAAGGAGATAGGAACTCGCCAGTAAACTTTACCGCATTTTGCATAATATAATCAATCGACGCTAACTTGTTGTTCCATGCTCTTACCAAAACATCGGAGGTTGAAAGATCCTTTAGTGGTGTAAATGTAAATGTGAGAATGTCTACGTTTCCTTGGGTCTGTTTGTTTACATTTACATCAGTTACAAAGCCTTGCGGGTCAGTTACTGTAAGACCTGTTGCCTTATCCCAAGTAAGACTAAGGAGTGATTTACCGATATTTGTCATTGGATGCGGTCCTATGTTTAGTGAGATGTGTGTGACTTCGAGACCTAACTGGGAATCAGTATATGTCTTTGCCACAATGGTTTGTGGAACATTTTTCACAAGATTATGTGTTGGAATTTTAACTAGGTTTCCTGGAATTGTATAACTATCTCCAGCTATGGTGAAGCCATCAGAGATATGAAAGTCGTCACCATGTCCTGTAAGACTTGGCGGTGGTACATTGGTTTCATCGTGATGGTTGCGTATTGCTACAATAGTTGATTCTCCCTTGTCATTGCAGGAAGTAGTAAATGGAGCATTGTTTGCATCACCACTGTAAGATGCAATCCAGTATAATGTACCTACATCTGTTGTAGTATAATCTTCAGATGCATAGGTACCAGAACCATCTACTGGAACAACACTTGTAAACACGGGATTAACTGCTGTAGTTTTTACAGATTCAGGTCCCACTTCAGTACATGTGGGGTCATTGAAAAATGCTTTAAATGTTATAGTCCCTTGAGGAACATCCTTTCCGCCTAGTACTGCGGAATCATGTGCTAAACCACCTGGAGCAACTTGGCTAGTTGCTGTTGTTGATGAAATGATGTTGACATTACAGCCCTCGTCGATCAGCCCATTTCCATTGTTATCAATTCCATCGCCACATATTTCTCCTACACTAACTCTTGCAGTTATTTGGAAAATGGCAAGAAAGATCAAGTCATCAGTTGATGTGTTTTGTGTGACTAGAGTAATTTGTGTATCACCTTTATGCAAAAATGGCGTTATATTGTATAGTTCATCATCCTCTCCGCCAGGACCGTTTGGATTTGGTGGGTTGTTAAGATCATCTCCTACTCCTCCAACTGTTATCAAGCCACCATTGAATGGACCTCCGTCATCATAGTTTCCAGCACATGAAGTCAGTCGTTGTCCATTGACATCTACTGTGCTAAATTGACCGGTTCCACACTGGTGTATGTCTCCTCCAAATCCTTGAAAGCTAAAACCTATTCCCAATGACATCTGAGACGAAAATCCTGCAACTGTAGTATCAAGTGGTGAACCAAGACCCAAGATGGTAGTCTCTCCAGCTGATGCCAAACCACCATCCATGACAGCAACAGATACTTCAGGTGATGCCGGGTTTGAGTAAATGACAACCAGTCCAACGCCATCTATACATGCGGTATCTTTGCCCACTACAAAATTAATTATTCCAGGACCGTCAGATGCATATTTTGCGGCAACCTGAGCTTTAAGGTCAGCACCAGTGTATACGTAAGGAGTCAAGAAATTGTGATGATTATTTGGAAGCATCACTACATGATAGTCTGTTCCATCAAGTGAGACTTCTTCATCAGCAGGACGACAGAAATTGTTAGAAGCGTACAGGTAAGCTTCTTCAATTTTAGAGCCTGCAGGAATTTGTGCTTGTATTGTTCCTCCATCGCCAGCTTGTCCCAGTCCGTCGGCAGAATATCCACCATGACCAAAGAATGTTACACCAGGAGATCCCACGGGATCTGGTTCTTCAAGCTTGAGGCCAGGAACTGATTGTATAGATAAAGCAGAATGAAATGATGGCCCAGCATCTTCTGTATTGGATTCAGCAGTACCAGGGTCTGCTGTTTCTGCCATTGCGACACCAGTCCAAGAAAGTGACGCTACTAGAACTGCGAATAATCCTAAAATAATTATATTTTTCAAATACCCAAATCCCCAATTTTATCTTCTAATAGATCTATAAAAAGTTAGTTGTTTTCTCAACTATTTCCATTTGTGGCAATGGAAATTATATAAATTTGGACAAATTTTGATTATTTTTCTATGTAACTTTTGAGCTAAATCAACACATTCAGAAATTTCAGATTTGATAGTTTTATTGATTGGGAATCAATTTCTTTTTTAAAATCTGCCAGTCTTCTTTATCAAGATTATATACAAAATTTAATCTTGGCGCCTCTCCAAAATATGTCACTTCACGTTGTGCAAACTTTGTTGCACCTAAACGAGTAATAGCTATCTGAGAGCGAACATTGTCAACTCCTACATGAAAAAATACCTTGTCTACATACTGGAAGATATAGTCAAGCATCATTGCCTTGACTGCAAGGTTGATTCCTTTTCCCCAGTATTTTGTGGCGTAAAAAGTGTAACCAATTAAAATGCTATTTTCCTGTTCGTTATAATCGTAAAATCGGGTACTACCTGCAATTTTACCTGTGGACTTATCTATGATTTTAAATGCACCTTTACTTTGAACAGCTCCGTTAAAGAATACTCGGAAGACATCTTTTTTCCAACGGTCTTTGTTTGGATGCTGCTCCCATATTTTGGGATCTGATGCCACAAAGTACATGGCTTCAAAATCATCTTCGTGTAGTGGTTCAAGTAGTATGTTATCATTTTCTAGTGTTGGATGAATATTGAGCCTCATTGTTTCTGATTGGTTAAATCTGACTTATATCGCTTAGTCAAAAATTCAGAATTTCTTCAGCCTTTGGTGTTCTTACAACCGATCTATTTTTTACTTAAATTTCTACTCGAAAAAGCCAAAAATAGATCCCACTATCATTTCCAATACATTATGATTTTATAAACTATGGATGAATATTATTCCTATATGTCAAGTAACAGTGTGACGTTGCACAGAGTCATTAAAGCAAATCCCGAAAAGATATATCGCGCCCTTACCGAGCCAGCTGCACTATCTTCTTGGCTTCCACCTTATGGATACCTGGGTCTAGTTCATCAAATGGATCCGAGAGTAGGTGGCAGCTATAAAATGTCATTTACCAATTTTTCTACAGGTAAAGGGCATTCTTTTGGAGGAAAATTTTTAGAAATTAAACCAAATGAATTCCTAAAGTACACCGATAAATTTGACGACCCTAATTTCCCTGGAGAAATGATTACTTCAATCTGGCTCAAAAAAGTTTCTTGCGGCACAGAACTTAAAGTAGTTCAGGAAGGCATTCCATCAGTTATTCCGACAGAGATGTGCTATTTAGGCTGGCAAGAGTCGTTAGAAAAATTGATAAAATTAGTTGAACCAGAAATTCCAGACGTTTAGATTTTAGAACTGACATCTGCAATACTTCAATAAGATAATGTCTGAACTAGTTCCGAATATCTAGAATCAAAAATCAAAACTAGGGAAATTAATAATATTTTTTTAATTTGCCTCAACCTTGTCTTAGTAACTAAAATTATTATGAACAAAACCCTGATGTTAAATAAGATATCACCTGAGTGTACTTCCAACCAGTATTCCATTAGCAAAATAGTCTCCAGTCTGACTGTCTGTTAAAACATCATAAGTAAATTGATGCTTGTATTGCACAAGTTGAATTGATCTTACTGTTGATTTATCATATGCTTCTCCAACTCTGAGATCGGCAATTTTTCTGCCGTCATATGTTGGGTGATTGGGTGACGCAAACAATTCTCTTCCATCAACTAGTTTCAGGTCAATCACCCTGTGCTCATTTCCTACAAACACCCTGTTTATCTTGATAACTTTAGCTTCAACCCTGTTGTAGTCGGTCTCTTCGAACCAAAGAAGCATTCCACCCTGCTTCTCCTTTCCATTAATTTTCCCAGCGTGATCTACACAGTCATTGACCAACAGAGACCCAAACAGACCGCCCCCAGGGGACCCTCCAGATGATTTGCCTGCAGATACTGTTATGGAATCAGGAAAGTTTATTGCAGTTATTACAAGTGGTGCAGAACCATCACATGTTGGATTGAGTACGTCACCAACATGCATGATAGTAAATGCTCCTAGTCCAGGGCGTTCTATTGGATATGGACTGTTATAATATCCAGTTACATTATTCTGATTTACTGCAGCAATTGTAAATGCTCCAACTTTTTCGCCCTTTGAATATGAAGATGCATTTGAGAGTAAAGGCGGATTTGTTGGCTGACATGAATATGACCCTACAGAAATCTTGGTAACACTATATCCTTCTGAACAAACTGGCGGACTATAATTACAAGCAGTGCCAAAAGTATCTCCTTGTAAACCGGTTGGGCAGGGGAGGGAATTTGGCTCACAAATATTTCCGCTAAATTCTCCAGTGCAGCTAGGATAAGCAATTCCCTGTGATGAGCATACTCCTGTATTTGGATCACATTGTGATGGTGCAGGAGTTGGCGGAGTATAGGGGGGTGTTGTTGTACAGACACCATTTGAAAATGTCATGTCCCCTGGACACTGGGGAGCAGAAAGTTCACACGGCAAGGAGTACGAATAAGGAATCCGATTATCTCCATTGCAAGCAAGAAAGGTTGTTGATGCAACCATTACTCCCCATCCGCGTTCAACAAGCTTTTGTGCAGATTGTGGTTTCAAGCAGGCAGGCGAATTATCAGATTTTTTCTTCATTAAAACAAAACCATCAAGGCACTTGACCTGATCAAATGAGGTTCCCATTTCAGACTGCTTTCGAGGTGGAAGAAGGGATCCTTCAGGGGATAAAGCAAACGAAAATGGCACTACCGAAATTGAGGATATCAGAATCAGGGCAAAAAATATTGCTTTGAAAGATTGCACTGCTTGTATACCACTAAAAAGCATATAGGCTTTGATTAAATCCAAATTTAATTCATATTTTGCAGCTCTTGAACTGTGATTTTATTTTGAATTAAATTTTGTAAATGCATCTTCTAACCTAGGATATAAGGAACGAAATTCATTATGTAATATTGCATAGAGATAGGTACTCAGAGTGGTTTGTGCCAAAGTTTGGACCAAAAAATTTTAGACTTTGCTGCGGCATACTTTTTTTACCATACACTGGAATGGTGGTCTCTTTTGCATCATGGGGTTCGTTTGCAACTAATTATTCCATAGAAAGGCTGGTTGCAATATGCGTCATGTACTTTCTCGCTCTTGGTGTATCTGCACACTGTCTTGATGCTCTAGGAAGTAAAAGTAAACCATGGGGGGCCTTATCAAAGAAAAAAATCAAGCTAGCTTCTGCATCATCATTATCGATAGCCTTTGCCATTGGTCTTTACTATGCCATCCTGGACTCACCTCTATTATTTCCGATAGGAATTGCCGAGTTCTTTTTTCTTTTTGCATACAATCTTGAGCTATTCAACGGCAAGTTTCACAATAATACGGTCTTTGTAATATCATGGGGAATACTTCCCGTTTTTGCAGGCTCTGCAATTCAAACTAATGCCGTCTCTTTACAGGCAGTTGTACTTTCGGGCATAGCTGGCGCGCTAAGCTATGTTCTTATAAAAACTTCAAGAAAATACAAGAAACTAAAACAAGAATCTGGTAATATATCAAATAGCAGAGAAGAAATTATTTTGAAATTTATTAGCAATGGAGTAATTGCTGGGACAATTTTTTATTTTTTCTCAAGATATGCTTAACTGAAACAAGCTCGATATATTATCATGGAAGCTGCGATAGACAGGATAGGAAGGAATCTACTTGATGCTCCTGTAGGACATGTTGAACAGACTATATCCAATATTATCCAAAGGCCAGTTAATCTCAAGGTTGTTGAACAATCCTTGGTATCTGATACAAAATACATCAGAAAAGTCATCATTGGCATATCCCAATTTCCCATCCTTTATGCAATCGTAAAATTTGATTCTTCAAACATTCCAAAGGCCGTGTTGGAGGACCTTTTGCAAAAAAAATATGGACTGGGAAAAATACTTGAAAAAAATAAAATAATTGCACAGAGAAAACATGCTCGAGTTTACCTGGGACGAGACAAAAAGACTCTCAATAGAGAATATGAAATCTTTTGTGATGGCTCGTGCTGGTTTCAGGTGTCAGAGAAAATAAGACTAGACGTTCTTCAAGCCAGTAAGAATGGCTGAAGAGCCCAGAGTGAGATACTCTACCTTTACACTCAGTCCCTCTTTTTCCATGGCGTCTTTATACCTATCAACCCAGTTTGCTGATTTTATCAAGAGTGGAAGATTTTTGAACACATCCTTCCATTTTGGTGCAAAAAATCCAGCCATCCTTAGAACAACAAAGTAAAAGCTCCATAACAATCTGATTACCTTGCTAGTCGGATATGTGAAATCATGTAGAATTATTGTACCGCCAGGGTTGAGGTGAGATAGACATCTTTTGATGAGAACATTCGTAATACAATATTTTGCAATGTATGATGATGTGATGCAATCAAATTTTGCATCCAGGTTCAACTTTTCTGCATCTTCAAGTAGGAAGGAGACCTTTTGATGAGGTTTTAGCTTGGCTTTTGCCCTGTTAAGATATCCCTGCGTCATGTCAACACCAGTTATTGCTGCGTGGGGGAACTCTTTAGCAATTTTAAATGTCAATATTCCAGTACCGCAGGCAAGATCAAGAATTGAATTGCACGGAGGAATTTCCTTTATTATCTGGTCCTTCCAGTATGAGTCTCTTCCAAAAGTTGTCAGGCTTACTACATTATCGTATGATTCCGAGGTATCATCAAAAAATTGCTTGACTAGATGCTTTGGAGATTCCATCAGCAATGACATCTATTAGAGCTACCGACTTAAAGAGATGATGCAAACCAGAAGGGTCTCCATGTTATCAGTTTGTCGTTTTGTTCATTGATACATGATCCTAATGAAAGTGAAGGAATTGCTAAATATTTTGAAAGCAAAATGATAGTGATGAGGAAATCGGTACCAGTAACAATATTTTTTGGAAATATATTTTTGGTGACCCATCAAAGGAAGTGTTAAAGATTCCAAGCCACACTCATACTGGATCACCCTGTGTACCGTATAAGAGAGGAGATCATTGTTGTCTCTCTCTTGGTTTGCCAGTGGGATCGGGACCTGATGATGTTGCAGCATGCAAATTGATTTCAGAACTATCAAGCGGTTTATGTTCCTGCACACACAGTGGTCCAATTTCTTCTCCACCACCATCATCACATACACATGAAACACTACATACACCAACACCGCCATCAGCACCGCCGCAAACACCACCACAAACACAACCACCTTCACCAGAACCAATACCAGTCCCATCTCCTGGGCTTTCCAAAATTGCCATAATATTAAATTCTTCAGACTCTAATTTCTCAATCAACTTTAAATCGACGAGATAATAATTTGCTCTTGTTGTTTTGCAGCAAATGTGGGACTGAAGTAGCAGGAGAAAGTAAATTCTGTCCAAGGTGCGGAAAATCTTTGGATCCGGCTCAAACAGATATAGGAACACAGGACGCAAAGTTTACACCCAGAAGACGTAGCAGATGGTGGTATTTGCTCCCAATCCTTTTTGGAATAATTGGTGGCGTAATTGCTTATTTTGTATTAAAAGATGATGATAGGAAAATGGCAAAAAATTGTTTATGGTTGAGTATCATACTAACGATAATCTCATTCATTATTGGCTTGATAATTGGTTTGATAATTGGAATAAATCATTATGAAAGGTCATTTTTATAATTTTTAAAAAAGTAATTCTTTGGTAAGGTTTTTGAAAAAATTATAATTAAATAAAAATTGAAATGGAAGACAAGGGGGGTTACTCTTTTTACCAAACATCATCGACTTCATCAAGCTCCTTGTATTCCACAGGAATCTCACGTCTAAAGATCTTCAATCTTGAGATATCTCTGTCAAAAAAGAGATCTATCGTCCAATCAAGAAATATTCTCACACGTTTGTCAAACCTTGGAATTTTGGAAAGATATACAGTTCTCCAAATCCACCATGCAATAAAGCCATGAAGATGAAGCCCAAATATGGTGGCAATTGCAGATCTCTTTCCTATTATTGCCATCTGGCCTTTAGATGAAAACTCAAATTTTCTTTTTGGTTTATTATTAATTACAGCCTGCAAGTTGTATGCAGCGATTTTTGCCCCAGCTTCAGCATTTTGTGCAGTGGGTGGATATGGCCTTTTGGTTGATGGATTTATCAAATAGGAACAATCCCCAATTGCAAAAACTTCTGGAAAGTCAGGTGTTTCTAAATATTCACTGACAACAATTCCGCCCCGATTTGTCTTAAACATGGATTTTTTTATTATATCGACTGGTGTTACACCTGCAGTCCAAACTAGAGTCCTTGTTTGAATCGATTCAATTACACCTGCAGGATTTTTGGGATCCGTTACATCTTCAATTATTACTTCAGAGCCAGAAAAACTGGACAGTTTTTTGTTTAGCTTGACTTCTATTCTATGCTGCGTTAGCTTTTCTAGTGTGAATCTAGCTAGACTGTCATTAAATCCGGGCAAGATAAACGAAGCTGCTTCTAAAATTACAACTCGAATATCGTCCTTTTTTATTTGCGGATAGTATTTTTTTGCATCATGGACGAAGTCATTTAGCTCACCAGCTGTCTCGATTCCTGCAAACCCAGCTCCTACAATTACAAAAGTGAGCATGCTTTTCTTTAAAATTGGATCAGTCTCATTTTCTGCCTGCTCCAGCATGTCCAAAACTCTATTTCGCAAAACAACAGCATCGTTTAGAGTCTTCATAGAATAAGCTCTTTCCTCCATTTTTTCTATTCCAAAAAAATTTGTCTGACTTCCTAATGCTAAAACCAAAAAATCATAATGCATTG
The DNA here is from genome assembly GCA_964531195.1 of uncultured Nitrosopumilaceae archaeon. Classification (GTDB taxonomy): domain Archaea; phylum Thermoproteota; class Nitrososphaeria; order Nitrososphaerales; family Nitrosopumilaceae; genus TA-20. Next base: position 2,933 of record CAZHDX010000018.1, on the reverse strand, counting down.
AAATTCCACGATGCTCTTCAGTTCCTGTAAGCGTTACAACCTTTCCGTACGGATCAATGTTTTTTATTTGAGCTTCGTAAAGTATTGTTTTTTTGCATAGGGTTCTAATCGGAATCACAATGTGCCTTGTTTCTATCATTCCAGATGCGACTTGAGGGAGCATTGGAGTAAAAAGAAGAAAATTGTCTTCGCTAACTAGAACTATTTCTATACTGGTATCATGGATAAAATAGGATTCTAGCTTTCTCATGCATTCTACTCCAGCAAATCCCCCACCAAGAATCAAAATCCTCTTCTTTTCTAGAGTCATTAACAGTTAGACGACATTTGCCGGTTATATCCTATAGGTCTGGTTACCATAAACATTACAAAACTGCAAAAGGAGAACAGTAAAATATCATAAAATCTGGTAGTATCGTATGAAGAAAGAATTCGTTGTAGTTCGCATTGATGCAGCACCGGATGGTGCTCCGTATGTCGTGGTCTCGCTTTCAAATCCTAAAGAATACCGAGAACAAAACCAGCCCATGTCACCTTTTGGCTCTAATGTTATGGGTTTTACAAACATGGATGACATGATTAAAGGACTAAACAAAATGATGTCTGGCGGTCTTTATGGACAAGCAGGTGGTGTAACCTCAATCAAACTGGATATGCGAGAATACAAAGAGCTTGCACTCTCAGTAGGGGACAAGGTCTATTTGGAAATTTCAAAACCAGAGTCGTCTCTTGGCGTCTAAATCTATCGTGAAATTTCAGATCTTAAAATTTCATAGGCCCTGGATGCGTCTTTTTCTTTTAATACAATAATGATTTCATCCTGGCCAAAATAGGCGTTTACTAGTTCTATTCCATTGCTATGTAAGATTTCAGAAATGTACGAAGAAATGTCCGAGCCTGTCTGGACTTCGGGAACACGGATGCTAATTTTTGCCAATCCTGTCTGGAATTTATTTTTTTGAGGAGGGAAAGACTCTAAGAGTTTTCTTACATCCATTATGTCCTCAGTCAAAATCCTAAACGAATCAGTGAATCTAAAAAATTCATAGTCTGGGTCTATCTGGGTAAATTTATCCATCAGGCTGGCTGTATCGCCTGATTCAAACTCGTCAGTTGAAAATTTGATATCTACAATTCCGTCAGTCAATGAAAGTCTGGCATTTTTTAAGATAGGTTCCTGCTGGATCTCTTCTTTTTTCTCAAATGAATCTGCGTATCTTTTTATCGCAACAACAACCGTGTTCAGGTTTATCGGGCCTCCAACATGGGCTTCGACCTCTTTTTGGATCTTTACTGCAAGTGCTGTATAGTTAACCAAATCCATCTTTATGCAATCATAAATTGAACGGTTTCGGGTAATGATATCTCGTACCGCATCTGGCACGGAAACGTTCGTAGCCTTCACAGCATTCATATGTATTGTCATACATAATAATCTTATGTAACAATCATGTATATTATATCAAAAACTATATATAATGTCATATACATTACATATGATAGGTGAATATGACATGTTCCTAGATGACGAGTTCGACAATCTCTTCAAGAGAATGACAAGATCATTCATGAATGTAGATGATGTCTTCGAACAATTCAAAGATTCAACCAATGTCCAAACCTACGGCCCATTCTATTATGGATACACCATGACAGTTGGACCAGACGGCAGACCAGTCGTAAAAGAATATGGAAACGTAAAACCAGCTCTTTTACCTACATCAGAAGTTAGGGAACCATTTGTCGACGTTTTAGTTGACGACAAAGAAAAGACCCTGAAGCTTGTAGCTGAAGTTCCTGGTGTAGAAAAAAAAGATATCAAGATTTTGGTCGAAGGACGCACAGTAAATCTTGATGCAGAACATGGTGACAAAAAATACCATGCCAAAGTACCTATTAAGCAAAAGGTAGATGAGAATTCTGTAAAGGCAACATACTCTAACGGAATTCTCGAAGTAACTTTCAAACTGAAAGAGGACGAAAAACCAAAAGGCAAAACTGTGGAGGTTGAATAAACTCCCCATTTTTTATGGTGATTAATTTATGAGCGAAATGATTTTAAAAATATCTGAAATTTCACAGCGCCATGTAGGCAAAGGCATTGCCCTAGTTGATCCTAAAGTAATTGAGGACAACAACTGGCAGACTGGAGAAATTTTAGAAATAATAGGTAACAGGAAAAGCCACGTTAGATTGTGGGCAGGTTCCACTGGAGATTATGGAACTGGAATAATTAGAATTGACGGATTAACTCGACACAACATTGGGTCTGGGATTAATGAAAAAATTTCTCTAAAAAAAGTGGACGCAAAAGAAGCGGAACAAGTAGTGTTGTCTCCAATTGAAAAACTAAGTGAAGAAGGATTACAAGAATACATGCAGGCAAACTATGACGGACATGTTTTGACTACTGGTGATACTCTAATTGCAACAACGCATCTTGGAGGAAAAACACAATTAATTGTAACAAGCACAACACCTTCAAAAGCTGTCGTAATAACAAGTCAGACCAAATTCAAACTTGGTTCAATGACAAAGGCAATTGATCAATCAGTTCCAAGAATCACATATGATGATTTGGGAGGTCTAAAAAAAGAGGTCCAAAAGATCCGTGAAATGGTAGAGCTTCCAATGAGACATCCAGAATTATTTGAGAAATTAGGTGTAGAGGCACCAAAAGGAGTATTACTATATGGACCGCCAGGAACAGGAAAGACACTTTTAGCAAAAGCAGTAGCAGGAGAAACAAACTCTCACTTTATCTCGCTTAGTGGACCTGAAATCATTGGCAAATTCTATGGTGAAAGTGAGGAACGATTGCGTGAGATCTTCAAGCAGGCAGAAGAGAATGCACCAAGTATAATATTTATCGATGAAATTGATTCAATTGCACCAAAAAGAGAAGAGGTTACTGGCGAAGTAGAAAAAAGAGT
>CAZHDX010000017.1:0-14914 GCA_964531195.1 uncultured Nitrosopumilaceae archaeon | reverse complement strand
TTCAAGGTTTAAGGGTTGGGGAAAAAATTGGCAAGGGGAACCTTTGGGATGTAATTTTAACCTGAAATTAATGTACTAGAGAATGCACTTGACAAAATAGAAGAGTTTGTGACCTAAAATTTCCAAACAGTTGTTTTTCTGGGCAATATCTCTATGATGCAATTCGTATCATCTAATAATTCCTGAGCAGATTTTACCTTCAAATTTCTGAAATATCTCCTCAAAATCCTTTTTGCAATAAATGATACTTGATTTCTCTCTAAAATTAGTCTTGCTTTACCAATGCACATGACACCAAAAATATCTGGAGATTTTATGCCTATATCGATACAAAAGCTTACTTTTGGATTTTTTTTGATGTTTCTTGCCTTTCTTGTTCTTGTATTTGTTCCAACATAGAATTTTTTATTTCTAAATTCATACCATACTGGAACAATATATGGATTATTTTTATTATCAATTGTAGCAAGCCTCAAAATTTTCTGAGACTTTAAAAATTCAGATGTTTTCATTTATTTCCTTCCGTGTACCCAAAAAGATCAAAAAACACCCAATTCCAATCATACCTACTGAAATTTTTTCATTGGTGATCTCAGGAGATGTAAAAAAATCAGCAACAAATTCTGGACCCCAAATAAGCAGGTTTCTAATAAGAATAATGCCAGCCATTACTATGAACAAAACTCCCATCGCAGTAAACCAATTTCTGTTACGCCTACAATGCAAATCCAACATTGATTGGAACTTCTTACTTAAATTATCTTTATTCCGGGGTTTCTCATTTTATTTTTAATCATGGCATTCAAAAGTATTGGTGTTGCTATCTCTGCAAGATAAGAAAGGGAACCGGGACCAAGCAATATCGGTCTTAATGAATTTATTTCTTTGATCAATTCATTAACTATTTCTATGGAATTTTGATCATCTCCACATACAAAAATATCTGAATCTAAGATTAGTTTTGAATCTATCAGTTTTTTTTCTGATATGGTGTGAAAAGCAGAAACAAGTTTTGATTTATTTTTCATATGCTTCTGCACAAGCTCAAAAGCAGATGGTTTTTTTTCCTTAAAAGAGATGAATTCAAATCCTGCATCAGTTTTTGTCAATGGAACAATGGGTGAAATCACAACACACTGGTCTGTTATATGTGGAAGAAGTTGAGAACAAATTGCATCAATGTTTTCATATGGTATCGATAAAATCAACGCATCACTTTCTTTGGAAACAGTCAGGTTGTCTTTTCCAGATATTGTCCCGCTAACTGTTCCATGTTGTTCATGAGCATTTTTAGAATATTCTGTAGCTGCTTCTTCAGCTTTTTTGGCATCTCTAGAACCAATTAAGATATCGTGATTTTTACACCACCTAATCGCAAATCCATTTCCCATTCCTCCTGTGCCCCCTATGATCCCTATCTTCATAAAATCATGCTCTGGTAATGTTATTATTATCTCTATTCAATATTTTCAATAATATTGTCTCTGATAATTTTTTTACGACATGCGCAAGCTAAAAACAATGTAGAAAGAGTTCTTGCAGGACGATCTGAGGGAATACCATTAACAGAGCTAGGAGTGAAACAGGCACAGAAAATAGCAAATTTTTTAAAGCCTTTTAAAATTTCAACAATTTATTCAAGTCCAATCGAGAGAGCTTCGCATACGGCAAGAATAGTATCTGAAAAGCTAAATCTTCAATATGAGATAGACCCGAGACTAACAGAAATCGATATGGGATCTTTTTCTGGAATGTTGTATGAAGAAACATTTGCAAAGCACGGAAATGTTTTTTTGAAATTCTATCAAGATAGCCCATTAATAAAAAAAAATGGAGTTGAAACTTTTTCGAGCGTCAAAAAAAGAGTTCTTGAAATGGTTAATTATTGTTCAAAAAAACATGAAAATGAGAATATTTTGCTTGTAACGCATATGGATCCAATCAAAGCAATGCTCTCTACAATATTACAGTTAAATCCTGAATCTTTATATGAATTAATTATTAGAAATGCTTCTCTTACGATCGTAAAAAGGGAACAAGCAAATTTTTCTATGGTCGCTATAAATTCTATGAGTTCCGACAGATATCACATTGATTAGAGTAACATTTCTTGATACCTTGAAATGTTCAAACTCAGCAGAACTAATATCTATAGGTTAGCGTCATCATGAATCGATTGAAATCTATACTAGTATTATTCTTCATGTTGATGTTTACTAATTTATCTATGGTTCAAGTATTTGCATTACAAATAGCCACTGATAAACAAGTTTACTCGGATGGTCAGCCCCTCTTAGTATATGGAAAAGCATTACCAAATGAACCATTGATTATAAGATTATTTGCTCCTGACGGTACGATTGCAAAATTTGATCAAATAACCGCAGATAATAATGGTGACTTTGATCATATCCTGATACGATGGCCTAACGCCACGACAAACTTTGCATACGGCACATATTCTGTAGAAACATTATCCAGCAATGAACAGGGCGCCTCACAAAAAATTGATGTAAAGTTTGTTCAATCTTCATCTCTCGTAGAAGTTCCAATACAGCGTACATTAAATACAATCGTATTTGCGCCACAAACAGCTGCCATAAATCAACCAGTTAGAGTATTTGTTCAAGTAACCAGTGATGGACTATTAGTAGCAGGTTCTCCTGCAAAGCTTCTTGGTACATCACATGTACACTTGCCTGATGGAACAGTTGTAAATCTTTCAAACTCTTTCCAATCACTCCATCAAGGAATTTACTATACTGATTATACTCCTACTCAAGAGGGGACTTACGTATTTCACATTGTAGCATTTAATCAAGGAACCATATCTCATGGCTCTGCTGCAACAGTTGTACTTAAACAGAATATTGAGGGAATATCAAATCAGATTATAAAATTGAATACTGTTTTAGATTCCACATCTCAAGAATTAGATAAATTAAAATCAGAAATTGGAGGTTTTGGGCAGGTGCTAGATACTAGTCAAAAATCCATTACTCAAGCAAACCAAAACATAAACAAAAGTGTGACTTCAATGTCGGAATCTGTTTCCAAGGTAGAAGAAGCATCTGGACAAGTAAATTCTCTATTCTTACCTGTGGTTGCGCTAATAGCGATAATAATCGCTTTACAAATAACAATTCTTGCTAGGCGACGATAATTATAATGGGTAAGAAAGGTTTTTTTATCATTCAAGAATTAACAGTTTTTTTAATTTTCATACTCCTTTTCTCTGTAATTGCAAAACCCGCATTTGCTTTCTATGATTTTGATTTACCCCATCCAGGACAGGCAACCAATTTGCTTGAAAAATCTCAACTTATCACTTTTTTATCAGGATCAAATGAAAATCCAGTAAAAAGATACATAATTTTAGGTTCTGGTTCTATTGGAGATGTAAGATCAATTGCACACAAAATAATTTATGAAGCAAGAACACAAAATGGATTTTTTTCTATAGGAGTTTTTTCCCAAAATGATGTATTAAATTTAAAATTAAAAGGTAATACAGTTATCGAAGATATCCCTCTGGAATTTGATTCTTCAAGTCAGGTAAACAAAACGATTCTGCCTAATGAAGGATCTAGAGTAGGAAAAATTCTTGGCTCAGAAGCAATTTACAAAAAATATAACTTTACTGGAAGAGGTATCAAGATAGGAATAGTCGATACAGGAACAGATTTTTCAAATCCTGATATCAAAGATTCCATTTCCCGTGACAAAAACAATGTCCCAGTCATGATTGATACAGATGGTCAAGGATTAGTTTTAACAAATACCACCTTCATAGCAAACGTTAATGAAAAAGGAATTATGCAAAACTATACTAAAATAATTCCAAAAAATATAACCTCTGATGTTTACGTGAATTCTAAAGGGGTTTTTCTGAATCTAAATAAAAATGGAAATGGAACCCACGTTCAAGTCTTCAATTCAAGATATCCTAAGGAAGGCGATCTTATTCTTAATGGTACTATATCGACTGATTATGAAATTGGGAAAAGTAATAAAAATTTCATTATTTCGAAAAGTGGCGTATATCATTTTGGGGTAATTTACGAGACTGTCATGCAAGGCCAAATCTCACGCTTGCAACTGGTTCCAGTCCTTGTAATTGATTCCAAAATTGCAGGTAAGTATGATACTATAATTCCAGATATGTCAGATTCTTGGAAGGATTTTACTCACTTTGATGAACCTACCGATAACGCTACAAAATTTGATTTTGATTTTACAGATGAAAAACCAATTGTTTTGGGAGACGGAAATGAATTTCTTCTCTATGATTCAAAACACGATGGAAAAATAGATTACAGTGCTGGAACACTTGGAGCCCAAGTCCTTGATGTATATGGTGTGTTTGGAAATTCATCAAAAATTGATACAAAAATTGGCGCAATTAACGGAACATTACTTTCTCCTCTGGATGAAAAGGGAAATTATTTTGGTGTGATGTATGACTTCCAAGGTCATGGCACTTCTACTGCAGCGTCCATAACATCAAAAGGTATAGGAAAATATGACATCTACAATAACTCTACAAACTATTCTCTTATTGGAATTGCACCAGGAGCAAAAATTGTACCAATTAAGGCGCTTTGGTTTGGAGATGCAATAGCCGGTTGGCTGTGGGCAGCTGGATTTAATCAAGAACTGAATACTTGGGTGTTTCAGGGAAAACCCAGAGTAGACATTCTGTCAAATAGTTGGGGGATTTCTACATTTCCATTATTACAATCAGTTCCAGGATTTGATATACAATCTTTGTTACTTAGTGCACTAGAAGTTCCTGGTTCACTTGACAAAAACTATCCGGGGATTCTTGTTGTCAGTAGTTCTGGAAACGCAGGATATGGATATGGTACTATTGGTACCCCCGATGTTGCGCCTTATGCTCTCACGGTTGGAGCTTCAACAAACAACATATACATCGGCTCTGGAGGATTTAAAAATCAACCAAGATTTGGAAATAGTACTTATTTTGCAGGTGATGTTGCAGGATTTTCAAGTAGAGGTCCTAGCTTAATAGGTGATCCAAAACCAGATTTGATGGCAATAGGTGAATACAGCTTTACACCATCAAGTGTGACAAAATATAACAAAAATTCAACAGGACCATTTACAATTTTTGGAGGAACAAGTCTTGCCGCTCCTCTTGTTGCTGGTTCTGCCGCAATACTAATGGAAAGCCTACAACACAAGGGTGAAAAATATGATCCTTTTAGGATAGAAAATATCTTAATGTCTACTGCGTCAGACCTTCAAAATGATCCATTCGCACAAGGATCTGGCCTTGTAAATGTAACAAATGCCGTAAATTTTGTAGAAGGTAACGATGATACATTCATCGTCCATAACAACGCATCTTACTATAACATAAAAAAGATTTTAGACATTCCGATCAAGTCAGTGAATTCATCATATATTGGATTAGAACGATTTCAATTAAACAACAGCTCATTTCCAGAAACTTCATGGTTTGGAGGTAGATTATTCCCTGGTGATAGAACTTTTGCCACATTCACAATTGAAAATCCAACCGATCATCAACTTGAAATCCATATATCTCCAAAAACTCTCAAGCTAATAAAAAAATCACAATATAATGGCACTACTATGCTGAACCTAAAAGATCCTTTATTGAACAAATCAGAAGTTTTTAGACCAAATTACCTTCCCCTTGAGAATGTAAAGCAACACTTGGATCTATTTTCCTTCTTCCAAAAATCAAAACCTATACCAGAAGATGCGTCTTTGATGATTCTAAATTTGAATTTTCCATTTTCTGAATTTTTAAATTCATCTTCTAAAATGTATGCCGATGATATGAAAATTTCATCCCTGTATCTATACGATTGGGATGATAAAAACAAAGATGGCAATCAAACTTATGACGAGCTCTCAATGATAAACCGAGGAGGAAGCTGGGGTACGGTGCGAGAATTAAGAGTTTCCGAGCCAAATTTGAAGATCAAACACATTCCAGTTGTAGGAGTATATCCTGTTCCGACAAGATACTCATATTGGAATGGGGATACATAAAAGAATTCTACCTCAATGGATTATACTATTACTACTAGTTATTACAAAAAGGAAAACTGGCAAAATATATGGATAGATCGAGATGACATCAAAATCGCACCACACAGCTCTGCTCATATTGTGGCAACACTTGTTGTACCGCTATATTCTGAATCAGGGGTAGATCAAGGTTTTCTTTCGTTTGCAAATAACTCACATGAAGTAAATGTTCCTGTTTCATTTGGAATTTTGAAGAAACTTCAACCAAAAGATTTGCCTACTGTTGTTCAAACTACGAAAGATGAAGATGTTCTATATCAAAGGGGTTACATTGGTGGCGGATTTGATATGGCGAACCGGTATAATGCAGGAGATTGGAGACAATATTATTTTGATGTTCAAGACAAGACCATAAATGCTGTTTCATTAAATATTTCATGGCAAAACAAGGATACAAATTTTTCAGTTTTTGTTGTAGATCCAAAAGGAAGAATTGTGCAAACTAATGTTCCGGCAGGAGTAATGGGACAATTTCAATCATGGCCTACAGGTGACTGGTTAGGTCCAAGTGTTCCATTTAGCGAGGGCGGTGGATTTTATCCAATCAAAAATGCTGGTGCAACATCAACAGTCATGTATACTCCGATAAACCAGACTGGAACATACTCTGTTTTAGTTCATTCTACATTATTTAGTGGACAATCTCTTTCAGAACCAATTACAGTCGCGACAAAGTTTTCAACCATTTTACCAGATGAAAAAGCTCCTCAAATACAATTTGGAATTCCTGAATTTATCAATAGTACATTCAAAATAAACCCAAAAATAAGCGGAGAAATTGACTCCACAAATTATTTTGTTGATGGGATAGGACCTGAAGAATTTAATCAAACTGCATTCTCAACTATACCTCAAAAGCTAATTGAAGGCGTACATACTATTGGATTAGTTGTTACAGATACCGTTGGTCATGTTGCGACAAAGAATTCGGTATTCACTGTAGATAATACTTTGCCTGAAATTATTTTCAAATCTCCAACAAATGACTCTACTCTTTCAAACATTGAAACTCTTGATCTTGAAATCAACGAGCAAAATCTCTTAGGCAAAGGAGGAATATCGATTATTCTTCCTAATCAAAAAATATTTGATACAAAATCTGCACAGTTTGATACAAGAACACTAGAAAATGGAAAATACGAAATCAAAGTTTTAGCGGAAGATAAGGCAGGAAACCTAGCAAAAAAAATGATAACAGTAAACATTGACAATAATGCAATAAGCAAAATACTTTCTCCAGAAAAAAAAGGATCCCAAGATGATCTTCTCTATTTGATAGTGGAAATAATAATCGGTGTAATTGTTGCAATTATTATTATAATAATAACTTTAAAAAAATTCAAAATTTTTAAGAAAACCTAGACAAGGTTTATATGCAATTTTTCAAAAATGGAAGCTAGATGTCTGAACAGGATTCTGGCGCAAAGAATGCTCTGTCTAGACGTGATTTTTTAAAATTATTGGGAGCTGCAGGAACTGCTCTCGCTTTTACCCCCTTTGTCCCTTGGGGAAAATTTATGCCAAATCCATCAAATGCATCACCGGAACGAGCCAAAGTCATACTTCCGGATGGTACTCAAGCAAATGTAACATTATTTCCAAAAAATCATTCTGAAGTAATAACCTATCCATCAACAGGAGATACGGTTCTTGATCAAGAGGCATTTAGGAAATGGCAATTTATCAGACTTCCAGCAGAACTTGGGGGCGACGTAAACGATGTAAGTGCTTTTCGAGCTTATAGTATGGTGTGCTTGCATTTATGGTGCCTTTGGAAATACTGGCCTCAAGACGGAAGAAAAAGGGGAGAATGTCCATGTCATGGCAGTATGTATAACCCGCTCAATGGAAAAGCATTTGCAGGACCTGCCTCTCTTCAAGCTCCTCCTTCAAATGTTCTTGCAACCTTGCATTTTGAGGCAGATAATGATGGAAATATTTGGATACAACCGGCTAAATGGGATGTCAACGCAAATGGAATTGTAGGATATGGTCGTTTCCTTAAAACGTAGAAACGGTCTAGTAGATTTCTTCTACTGGATATGGGATGGCTTTGAAAGAACTATTTTTATTGGCACAAAATTTTCATTTCCAGCAAGATTTGTAAGTCCATTTGGATTTCTTGGGATGCTTACATTTGTAGTTTTTATTATTCTCGGAATTTCAGGTGCTCTCTTGATGTTCTACTATCAACCAATACTTGATAGGGCATGGGATAGTGTTGCAAAGATAAACGATACAGTTCCATTTGGTTTTATGATAAGAAACATCCATTATCATGCATCTAACGCAATGGTTCTTTTAGCAGTGTTGCACATGTATTATCAATACTTTAGTGGAAGATACAAAATAAGAAATGAACTCATTTGGTTTACTGGAGTAATTTTAGGAACAGTCACAATCCTGGAAGCATTTACAGGCTATGACATAATATTTAGCGAAAGGGCAGAGCTTGCAATTAGCATTGCAGCATCGCTTACAAACTCTATACCTGTAGCAGGTCCAACGATACGTGATGCCATGTTTGGATCAGGATTTGCAGACTTTGTTCTCAGATTCTATACACAGCATGTGTTTGTCTTACCGATAGTTATGCTTGGATTAATGGCTGTTCATATGCCAAGATTTTTAGTGTTTGATGTACCAATGGTGATGGCAATTTCAGGAGCCATATTTATCACAGGTGGAGTATTTCCAGTGGATTTAGGATCAAAGTTCGAACCCACAGTGCCGCCAGGAATCACAGTGCCAGAGTGGTATCTGACTGGAATCTATGCATTTCTTAGAACTCAGTATGACAAATTTTAAACGGGGGTGGTTTGGCCTGCAGTTTTCCTCAAAGCTCTTGTTTTAACTCCATTTATAGATAGATACAAGAAATTTTCTTGGAAAGATAGACCAATAATTACAGCGTTTGGAATAACTGGGATAGCCCAAGTCATGGTAACGACTTATTGGGGATTTTACATATCACCAGATACGACAAAGGCACTAGTAGAACGACTTGTCATAGATCCTGTTTTCTTTTATCTTGTAATGTTATTGCTTGTTCCGATTGGATTTGGATTTTCATACATGATGATAAAACTTGCAAAAGAAGCAGAAAGAAAAGCAAAACTCGCAGCATCAAAAGGCCCGCACAAGGTAGCTCAAATAAACCTGTCTGGAAAATGGATAAACTGGTTAATAGTTGCTCTATTGGCGTTTCAAGTGTATCTTAATATCGCAGCATATAATGCCGCACTTTCTGGAATGAAAAACTTTTCACTCTTTCTAGTCGGTTTAATTCTGATGGTGTTTGCTGGCATGTTCCATCTTTACCGACATGGTTTAAGTGAAGCAAAGAAAGTTCCAGCCCCTCCGCCACAGGCTCAAGAAGTTCCAAAACCATTAGCTCCTTCAGCAGATTCTGCAAAACTTCCTGGAAAAGAAAATCCCACGCCAATGACAGCTGCAAATCCTGCACCGGCTCCTGAAATAAAAACTGCAGACATCGAAAATATTAAAGAACCAACAGTGGGAACATCTGATCTCAAGAAAGTATAAATTATTTCCACTGAAAAGCTAGAATAGCTTTATAAGACAAACAGAAAAATTGTTTTTCAATTGAGTCTTCCCACTTCTAGTCATGCTTATGGCATAGGATTAATTGCAGTGATAATTGGAGCTGCGGTGGGAGTTTCATATTACCAATTGTATTTTGTTCCTGAACAAAATGCAAAACCGATAATCCCGGAAAAAGTTCTAAAACCAGGCGTTAACACGACAATAACTATTGTTCCTGGTGCAGAAAACAAAGACCAGGAGCAAAACTTTGTTCCAAAAACAAAGGATGTTCAGCTTGGTATTGATAATGAGGTTGTTTGGAAAAATACAGGTGAGACATCACATACTGTCACACCTGATAAACCGTACAAAGATCTTTACAGTGGAGACTTTGGTTCTCCAGGTGTAATTAAACCAGGTAATGAATATTCATTCTTGTTTACACAGGAAGTCAAACTAACTTATCATTGTGAACCTCATCCGTGGATGACAGGTACGATAAATATCGTACATGGTGCTTTAACCTCTTAAATTCTGTAAATTTAAGAAATCAACTATTGAGCTGCAGGTAATAGCTTTGCGAATACCACATCACTTTCAATTTCTTTATGTTCTTGAATTATGGACACACGAAACTTTATGTCATGAATCTGAGTGGGTTCAAATTCTATTGCAGCAGTAAATTCAGCTAGATTTTGAGGCATATCGTTTTTGTTAATGAACAATCGCGATAAATTTTGTGAAATAGGTTTGTTGTTGTATGACTTGTAAACAATAAGATGATTGGATCCTATGATCTGAGTATTAATGACGATTCCATCATATCGACCAGAATAATTTACTTGAATTTTTCCTTTAATTTCTGTATTAGATTTTATTTTCAGATCTTCTATCCTTATTTCTACATCTTTCACAATATATTCGTAAAATCAAGAAGATAAATAACTTGTGAGAAAAATTAGAACGATGGACAAACAACAATTTTGTTACTAGTCTAGAACTTTTTAATCTACATTTATGATCTGAAAGAAGGTATTTTTAGATGGCAAGAAAATCCTTTGCTTCAAAAAAACCGGAGAGCTCTTTAGATATCTGATCTGAGAACATTCCAAGAATTTCAAAATTGCTAGGTGAAAAAGACTTTTCACTAAACATTGCTAAAACTGCTACAACCTCGCCTTTATACAGTATTGGATATCCTGCAAAAGACTTGAGTTTTTCTCTCTTTGCCCAATCATGATGTTTTATTCTCGGATCGTGCACTACATCATTTGAAACTACAGGTTTCTTTGTTTTAGCAATAGCTCCGATTTTTAGTGAATTCAATGGTATTTTTGAAAATTCGCCATTCAAATTTTTGTACTTGCCAGTGCTATATTTCAAAATTAATGATTTTGATTTCTTATCATAAAACCAGATTCTTGCAAACTTTGCGTCAAAATGTTTGACAAGAGATTCTACAATAGCTTGAAGTCTGTCGTTTAGATTGTCATGCTTTACAACAGCATTCAAAATATTGTGAACTTGCAATTTTTTTTCGTGATTTTCATTTTCATCAAATAATACATAGGGAGAAGATTTTACTGCCTTTGATTCGTAGGAACGGAAATCTGCAATCAAATCTGCAAATCTGTTAAGAAAATTATTTGTTTCAAGGTCATATTGTTCTATAGATGAAAACACGAAATGACAAACCCAGTCAAAATCACCACTAGTTCTAGCTGCATAAATGCAAAATGGAGATTCACTTACATATCTTGTTAGTCTGTCTAGGGAATCAGTTCTGTTTTTTGAGAATTTGAATTTTACTAGTATTGTGCGATTTACCTTTTCGGATACAAGACTTGGATTTAGAATGGTGGCGTAGCCAAGAATGATTTTATTTTTTTCTAATCGCTTTAGACGCTGTCGGACAGCTCTGTCAGTAATGTTATGGTTCATTCCTTGGAGGGCTCTTGCTATTTCTTGCGAGGAAGTTCGGGAATTTCTTCCCAGATGCCACATTATGACCTTATCAACAGTATCCAAGATGCAACATGTTTGTATTATCGATTAATATTAATTTCCGATTTGGAAATTATTGAGTAAACTATGCTGTATTATGTTTCTTTTTACTTCCGAATCGGAAATATTTCTCCTTAACTTTTTCCACTTGAAATATTATTTTTGCAATATAATATCAAATCATGAGGAAAAAATCAATTAACACATTTGCACTTCTGGTAATACTCATGATAGCAGTTCCAGAAGTAATAGGTCATACGCTTTTTGATCGAGGGCATTCCCCTGATTCATCAGTGAAAGCTGCCATGTTGCAAGTGAGTAAGATAAGTAAAGACCCAAAATACAATCTAGATTGCAAACTCACTCTGGAAAGTGATCCTTCTGGATCAACTATAACAAGAGCAGCAGGTCTTGAAGGAAAGTATGGTAATTATTACTGTGGATAGAAAAATTTTTTACTTTTTATCTAGATGTAATTCTCTGACCGTTCTGAACCTAGCTTTTATTTCTTTTTGTTTTTAATTTGATTTCTTGATATTTTAGTTTCTCTCCGCAAAATGGACAAAAATCTATTTGGGTCTGGGAATGACCTTCATATGTTATTTCGTCAACAATTGTGAATCGACCTTTTTCATAGTCCCAGCTAGGAAATTTTTTAGAGTATTCTCGAAATTTATCACAACACAGAAGCGTGTCTTTACTTAGCAAGTGATCCTCATAGGAACCTGATGCAGAGCTGGGATCTGGTCTTGTTATTTTTGTATACTGTATAATTATCATGGTTTGTTTTCCATATGATTACTAAAGTCAGCCCTTTATACCATCCCTTGCCCATTTTAGGATATACGACTCGCAAAAAAATTTGGCGAGTCCTCTAATAAATCCAAAAATGAAACGGGCCCGAAGGGCTTCGATCCCTTGACCACTGGATTAGAAGTCCAGCACTCTATCCATGCTGAGCTACAGGCCCAAGATTTGGGCAATAGCTACCATATTAATGGGTTTTTTCACAGCCAATTTTTTTTATTTAACTCTCTTTCCATTTTGAAAAGAAATTGTTGCGAGTATCCTGCATATGAGCCAAAATACTCTAAAATTTTTTCATGAATTTTTTCATAATTTTTTTCAGTAAGAGATTTTTCAACAAGGCCAGAAAATTCCTTTGAATAATATTTTTGTAAAATTCTTTGTGTCCACCTGTCTATGGGAAACGCTTCTAGTTTTTCAAGTGAGAACAGCAGTATACAATCTGCTATTTTGTTACCTATCCCAAAAACTTCAGTCAGTTTATTTATTGCTGATTCATAGTCCGATTTTTTTAAATTATCAAAATCTATCTTGCCAGATTCAACTGCAATAGAGGCATCCTTAACGTATTTTGCTCTAAAACCAAGGCCACATGACAATAAATCTTTCATTGAGGCATTGGCAAGTTTTTTTGCATCAGGGAATGTGGAAAATAAATGTCCGTTAAAATTTGTTTTTTTTCCAAATTTTTCACATATTTTCTTGAGCATCTGTCTTATGTTTTGTATAGATGAATTTGATGAGCAGATAAATGATATGTAACATTGGAATGGGTCCTGTCTCAATAATCTCAGACCTGGGAACTGCTTTATTGCTGATCTTACAACACCATCTTTGCTTATTTCTTTTAATATTTTTATCAAATTGTCATCCTGTCTAAAAAAAGAATCATGATTATTTTGCGATGATCTTAATTTGAAGGGTCTTTCGGTCACCTGCAAAATATTAGAGCCATTTACTCCATACCATTGCTCATCAATTTTTTCCCAGAGAAAAACTTGGCCGCTATTAATGGTAAAATCTAAGTTTATTTCTGGTACTGATTTCATCTCATACAGTTATTGTATCGCCATTTTTTGGGGCATGTGCATCGAATCCAAACTTTTCATGCAGTTCTTCTGCAAATTTAGTGCAGGAATCACTATCACCATGCACTGTCAGGATTTTCGGATTGCCCTTGATTTTTTTCATCATATCAAAAAGACCTGACCTATCAACATGTCCTGAAAACTCGAACTGTCTTACCTCTGCTTCGGCATTGACGTCTCTACCCCTGACACTCACTTTGCCAGTTTCTAGCAGCTTTCTTCCAGGCGTGCCCTCCCCTTGATATGACACGAGAGCAATGCCATTTTTTTTGTCAAGAGCAAGCTCTTGCAAATAATAAACGGCAGAACCACCTACTAACATTCCAGCAGGAGAAATAATCAGGCATGGTTCTTTAAGAGCACGTTTTCTTTCTTGTTCTCCTCTAATCCATTCCGCTTGATTAATCGAGTCTGCAAAGATTTTTGGGTCACGCAGATATTCTGGATATCTTAGCATTATTTCATTTACTTTGACTGCCATTCCATCCATTATCACTTTGTGCTTGAATTTTGCGTTTTTTAACACACAGGCAATTTCTTGTGATCTTTCAACAGAAAACGACGGAACAAAAAGAGAGCCCTTTCTGTCTAATACTTCATAAGCAAATTCGATGAATTTTTCTTCTGCTTCTTCCCGTGGCATCTGATCATTTTGTGAATAGGTACTTTCTGTAATCATTAAATCAATTTCACCAATGTCAAGATCAGCCTCGCGTAACATTCTAGATCCTCTTGGATTAATGTCGCCGGTATAAAAGAGCCGCTTGCCTTCTGATTCAACTATGACTGAGCCTCCTCCAACCACGTGGCCGGATTCGTGGAGCTCAAAGGATGCATTGCCTCTGGTAACTTTTTGTTTGAATTCTATTTCCTTAGATCGCATAATCATATTGGAAACTTCTGACATTTCAAAAGGAAGGTCGTTTTTTCCAAGCCTTAGCATATCCTCAATTAAAAGCTGTGAAAGTTCTAGTGTAGGAGAAGTGGCATAAACATCAGTGCCTCCATTTAAAAAAAGAGAAGGAACATTTCCGGAGTGATCGAGATGGGCATGTGTGATAATTACTGCATTGATATCTTTTGGTCTAACATGCATTGGGTATGCTGGTGTTTTACCCAGCGAGACACCGTAATCTAAAAGGAAATTAACGCCATTACAATCTACTTCAAAGGCCGATCTTCCAACTTCTTGAGCAGCACCAAGAACTTTGACTTGCAAGAACTCAAAGTCTTTTCTGAGTACCTTTAAACCTTTATCGTTTTTTGAAAGGTTTGAATATTAAATTTGTGAATTTACAAAAGACTTAATTAGATCAAATAAAGATGATCAAACCATGGTTAGAACATTTGAACAATGGTGGAATACCATCCCAAAAGACCTTAGA
>CAZHDX010000016.1:0-16341 GCA_964531195.1 uncultured Nitrosopumilaceae archaeon | reverse complement strand
GCGGGCCCGATGGGACTCGAACCCACGACCTGACGCTCCGCAAGCGTCCGCACTATCCAAGCTGTGCAACGGGTCCAAGATATCTCTTAGCTGATCCGTTATTATTCATTTCAAATTTAGAAAATATGAGAATTTACAATGTGCAATTAAGATTGAAGAAACATGCTGGGTCCGCAGACAATGGTGGTGGTCTCGCGAATCTTTGGAACCTTTCGAATCCTAAATGCAATGACTTCCCTCAAGGTTTCAATGGATGGTGTTTCAATCTTTGCTATTATATCATAAGATCCAAACGTGCCCTGAATCTCTGTGATTCCTTGGATTAATTTCAGCTGCTCTAAAATAAATTGCTGGCTGTCATTCTCACAGGTTATCATAATATAGGCAGATTCCATCCTGACAGTTTTTTTCTCCAATCTTTGAAGCACGACATGTTTACGTGGCAATTTGATATTACTGCAGCTTTACAGACAAGCTAAGTTCTCAGCATTTTAGCTTAGTAGAGCCTCATGATTGCTTTCGAGATTTTTTGAAACTCTTTCTTTTAATCACTATGGCTGCTACTCCAGCTGCAACTGCAATGCCGATACCTATTCCAAGAGGCAGATTATTCTGAGGCGCAACTGCATTACTTTCTAGTATTTGAAAAGAGTTCAATACCTCATCCAGGCTTTGCAGGCCGTCATCATAAAATTTCTCCTGGTTTGCATACGTTATGGTATAGAACTTGTCATTAGCTAAAATTATTACTTCCTTGAATTTTACTACAAAGTCCTGATTCTGGGATGAAAACTTGTCCCTTGTTTCTAAAACCTTGGCATCATGGCCTGCTATCTTTTTGGCCGCTTCAGATAAAAAAGTAAGCCTTCCAGAATCTACAGCGGGCTGGAGCTGTGCTTTTTGGTCTTTAACAAATTGATCCAGCATGGTTCCATTTGAATTCTGAACAGAGATGGAAATGACGGGTGCCAATCCCTCCACCCTTGGAGCAACGACAGCAACATCAGGAGCATTTGGCTGGTCTTTTTTTAATTCTTGCAGTGTCCAGCCATCAGGAGCCTTGAACGAAAATCCAAGTAGTTGGTTTTGATAGCTCTGCTTTTCATCCAGTGTGGAATTTGTACTTGCAAATATTTGAGGAACCAATCCAACAAAAACAAGCAAGCAAATACTTGGTCCAAGTATTTTAAAACGCAATGACTATCATCCCCTTTTTCTATAATAAAAGCTAATTGTAAAAATTCGAATATTTTGGATTATATTACGATATTAGAAAAACAGTACATGGGTGAAGTTTATGCTGTCGGAGTGGGTCCTGGTTCCCCAAGATATATCACCGATGTTGTAAAAGAAATAATACTATATTCAGATATTATAGTTGGCTACAAATACACGCTGCAAACCATCGAGCGCCTTTTGACAAATAAAACCGTGTATGAGATAACAATGCAGGACCAGGAAGAAGTTTATCAAAAAATTTCCCAGGAGTTGGGGGATAAGACACTAGTTGTTCCCTTTACTGGTGATGTGAATTTTTCCGAGTCTGAAGTGGTTGACAGATTAATTGAGATCTTTGGAGATGTCCATGTAATTCCGGGGATTAGTTCTATTCAGGTTGCTGCATCAAAGGCAAGAGTGCCTCTTGACAAGAGCAAGGTAATCACAATGCACATCAGTACAAGCATTGAAGAAAAAAAGCTTGAACTGCAAAAGGCACTACTTGATGGATATAGTGTTGTGCTGGTTCCGCGGCCATGGCCCAAGGACCCATCAAAGCATTTCATGCAGTCAGAAATTGCTTTTTATCTAAAAGGTCATGGATTTGATACATCAAAAATGAAAGTTCAGGTTTTTGAATTCCTGACAACGGAAAAGGAGACTACATTTATTGGAACTGTCAAGGATTTGGAAGGCAGAAAGTTTTCAGACCTTTCAGTAATTGTTTTTGATCAGACAAAACTTGAATCATATACTAGTTTTAGCTAAATACAAATTAGATTTTTACCTAGTGCAGTCCGGGGTTGTGGGATGGGGCAGATATTATTATTGAAGACGGTGGAGGAAGCGAGACGATGACGTCATTCATCCAGGTATAAGATGGGTCATAATATCTTATGATTCCAACATCGTTAATTGTTATCTGATATGTCTTTCCTGGAGCAATGTCACCGCTGTCAATTTTGCCATCCGGAGTAAAGGGATTTTGTGGTTTGTCTGTTTTGATTCCACTAAGAATCCTATGGGAGACAGAGTCGTTGTTTGTCCATACAACAGTTGTACCAGGAACAATTTTCAGATTGGTTGGCGTAAAGTAGTGATTATAGTAAAAGTTGTTTTGCTGTGAGGCTGTGCCCTGGGATTGGTACGCGCCAGCTACAATGCTTATTTGAACTGTTTGTGCTGATGTGCTTGGAAATGCGGATATTGCTCCGTTAATCCAAGTGTATGTTGGGTCGTAAACTGTTGTTGTACCAGTACCAGTAAATGTATACTGGAACGTCTGTCCTGGAACTATAATACCGCTGTCAATTTTACCATCAGGGTAATATGATGGGGCGTTTGGTTTTGGATTTGCCGATCCACTAGATCCCTCTGTAGTGAAAGATAGGACACCACTTAGTATTCTATGTGGAACAGAGTCGTTGTTTGTCCATACAATAGTTGTGCCAGGAGTGATGTGAATTGAAGATGGTGAAAAGTGAAGAAGGTTAGACTGAATTGATGCGCCAGCTACAATGCTTATTTGAATTGTATTTGTTTGGCTTGGAGTTTGAGTCGGTGTTGATGTTGGTGGTGTTTGTGTTGGTGTTTGAGTTGGTGGAGTGACATTCAAGTTGTTTGCAGAACTTATTTTTGCACTAAGAGCAGCCTGCATAGTTTCTGTTGCGCTGGAAATTTTTCCTGAAAACCAATAGACAGAGCCATCCTGGCTGTTGCTAATCAATCTTCCAAACAAGTTTAGATGTACAGAATCACCGTTTGAGTTTTGGGCATCACCTGTAACTACCATAAATCTTCCATCACGCAGCACAGATGCCTGCCATGTTCCGGCGTTCAAATATCCATCACCTGAGAGAGTGAGCACTCCATTTTCAAGTGTAGCTGGAATGTTTCCATTGTTAGAATCACCCAAGGATAATTGTAAATCAAGATCAGTGTTTACAATTTCCTGTTTTCCTACGATAAAGCCAGTTGCTTGAACCAGATATTTGTTATCCGCTGCAAGCTCTGAATAACCTTGAGGCAGTAAAGATACAAGCATAATTCCTGTAATTGAGATTAGTAAAATTAATCCAAGTTTCATCGATAAGCTAGCGTAAAAAGTTGTATTTAATTAATAGGTATAATTTTTTCACATAATTAGGCAATTCCTGGATGCTTGTCTTTTTTGTTCAAGCCGTCCATGTATTTCATCTGCTGCTCCATGAATTTTTTTCTTTTTTCCTCTTCGTCCAGGTCTTTCATATCTAGAGGTTTTATTTTTAACAATTCCAAAAGTTTGACTAGAATCATCTTTGCTGCGTTTGGCTGGATAATGTTGGGATTGTCTATTTCCATCAAGATGCAAATGCTGTCTAGATTTTTCTCTTTTGCAATGCCAAGGACCAATCCATTAAAACCAGTTATCTGTCCCTTGCTTGTCAATAGTTGAATTTTTTGTTTTTTCAATACATCAACTAGTTTTGGAGATGATGCAGCGCCAAACAATATTGGTTCGGCAGGATTTGGAGGTCTTAACGCGGCACCAATGGAATATAATATTTCAACTTTGAGTTTTTTTGCCATATCAACAACTTCATAGCACAATTCATACAACCTTCTTGGGTCTGATGGATTAAATTCTCCAGAAAAAATTATCAAGTTTTCTTTTTCGCAGTAAAAAAATTTGTAGGTTGATTGGTTGTATCCTATCAGACCGTTTTCGTAGTGCACTGCCGGGGGCCAGAATGCATAAATTTCTGCAAAAAGTTTTGCCTTTAGATTTTTTATTAGAAAATCCATGCCCAATCCTGCAACATTGCCCATGTCTGGAAGAGCTGCAATCATCCTTGGTTTTTTTAATTTTGGAAGAGTGTGAATTTTAAGGCCAAGCATTGCTATTTGTATTTTAGTTTAAAATAAAAACGAATCTAAGAATGCAGAGTTACATTTGATCCATACTGAGTTATCATGGAGTACTCAATAAATCCACCCGCTAGCAGGAGGCCAATTACTGTTCCTATTTCAATTATTGTTGGTCGAATTTGTGGTTTGAGTGGATTTTTTTTTATTATGGCCACAATGAGGATAAAACTTCGCGACATTCCAATGGAATAGGCTGCAAGCTCCATTACGCCAAAAGGGGACAGGAGTAGAATAGTTATTGGTGGTATTTTGGCAAGAATTGGAGTTGTGGTCAAGAGAGCGCTAAAAGCAAGACCTGTTGAGGCTGATGCAAACAGTCCCCATGCCACACCAAATCCTGGGATAAACATGGGAAGACCAATTGAAGCATTGTGCGCAAATATTCCAATTGCATCAATTCCCTCTACGGCCTGCTGAAATTCCTTGAGAAATGATTTTGCATCACTCTCAGGAACCTTGATCTCTGCTCCAATGGAAAATGTCGCAATAAAAATAACAACAAAAATAAAACCAATTAAAATTCTTTTTTTCCCTAACATGTCTTTGATTAAAATTGAACGCTATTTGAGGTTTGGCGGTTTGAAAGAGATTTAATCAAGTTCTATTATGAGACCTTGATGAAAGAAGACGTCTCATCAGTTCTAAACTATGCACTAAACAAGGGCTTTCAGATTCATCCTGACGCTTTTAAAATTCTTGAAAGAATAGATGCAAGGGAGCTTGAAAGAATAATCAAGCAGGTAGTAAGAGAAAAGGCAAAACAGAATTTGTTTTTGATAAATCGGGATGATGTGAGGATGTATGTTGATTCTGAAATTGATGAATCTATAGAAAATCATCATGTAGTTTTATCAGACCCTACAAAAAAGGTCACATCAGCAGAAGGAATTGAGGGTTTTGGGAGTCTTTTTGCGAGCAGGTATTCGAAATTGCTAAAAATAGTTTCACAAAGATCTCAGGCTAAAAAGCTAATTCCAATTGATACTGTAAAGATGGGCAAAATAAAGGAAGAGGTCTTTATTGCCGGTCTTTTGATGGAGCGAAGAATTGAGCGAGATTTGACCAAGCTTGTAATAGATGACCCTTCCGGGTCTATTGAGATTATGGTTTTCAAAAAGGAGCTGCAGGAGACGGCAAATTCGCTTTTGATGGACCAGTTTGTCATGGCTACAATCACTTCGGGTAAAAACGGCGGGTTTGTTGTAAAAGAGTTGGTGCTGCCAGATGTTCCAGACCATGTCTCAAACCGCTCAAAGACTGATACCTATGCTGTTTTGATATCAGACCTGCATGTGGGCAGCAAGTACTTTATGGAAAAAGAATTTACAGAGTTTATTGAGTGGCTTTCTAGTCCGGATCCTATTGCAAGAAAGGTGCGCTTTGTTCTTGTCGGGGGAGATATTACAGATGGGATTGGTATTTTTCCAAATCAGGATAAAGAGCTTGTCTTGGTTGACGTAAACGAGCAAATGTTAAAGGCAGCTCAACTCCTTGACAAAATTCCAAAGCACATCAAGGTCTTCATAATCCCTGGCAATCATGATCCTGGAAGACGTGCACTGCCACAGCCCGCAATTCCAGAAAAACATAATCTTAGCTTGTGGAACCGGGAAAATTTTTTCATGCTGGGCAATCCCTCAATGATTGAGCTAAATGGAATCAAAATTTTGATGTTTCATGGTCAAAGCTTGGATGATGTTGTTGGAACCACCCCGGGTCTGAGCTATTCACAGCCTGCAAAAGCAATGCGGGTCCTGTTAAAGGCGCGACATCTCAGTCCAATCTATGGAAAAAGAACCCCGATTGCCCCAGAATCTGAAGACATGATGGTAATAACAGAAGTTCCTGATATTTTCCATTCTGGGCACATACATGTTGTTGATCTTGACATGTACAAGGGTACACTTATTGTCAATTCAGGAGCTTGGCAGAGACAGACAGGATTTCAGGCAAGTGTTGGAATAGAACCAACTCCAGGAATTGCGGTGATTGTAAACCTGTCTACATTGAAGGTTTCCCAAATAGACTTTACAAAATAATTAAATTTTATAAAAGATCCTCTAGAGTCAAGTCTTCCCTGAATGCATTTTTTACAGTATCAGGATGTAATGTCAGGCTGAATTTTTTTGTCCTTCCATGCATTCCTTGATGGATTATCTTGCCTGAGATTAGGCCAGTCATTTCTATCTCACTTAGGATTTGAGTTATCCTTCTTTGGGTGAGCTCCTTTTGTCTGGTCGTCTTGCAGAGGTTTTTGTAGGATTGGTAAATTTCTCCAGTTGTGGTTCCGTTTGCTTTCATTACTGCTAAAATTAACAATTTTTCGTGAAGAGGGTAAGAATTAAGGGCAGTTGTCTCCTTGTCCTCTTCCATCTTTAGTGAGGCCTTTCTGATGTGCTCTTCTTTGATGAATTCTGTCTGCTCCCGTTCTGCAATCTCTCCAGCTACGCGCAGCAAATCAATTGCCCTTCTTGCATCGCCGTGCTCCTGGCCAGCCATAGCGGCACAAAGATTTGTAGCGGCCTGGTCAATGGCAGTCGGAATAAACGCTGTCTTGATTCTTTCCTCAAGAATTTCTTTGATCTGCCCTACGGTATAATTTGTAAATACAATTTCTTCTTCGCTAAGACTGCTTAGCACTCTTGGGTCAAGTCTCTCCTTGAAGGTCAGGTCGTTTGAGATTCCAACTAGAGTTAGCGAGCCTTTTTTGAGTCTCTCGTTTGCCCTTGTAAGTGAATAAAATACATCCTTTCCTGTCTTTGAAACAAGCTCTGCAAGATAATCAATTTCGTCTACAACAAACACTGTGTTAAGTGCGTCTTTTTCAATTGTAGAGATTATTCTGTTAAAGACCTCGCTAATTGACAGGCCGGTGCTTGGTAGTTCCTTTTGTGTTACCAGTCCTAGCTGGCGGCCAAACTTTACTAAAAGTCCATACAGGGTTGTCTCCTCTTTAGAGTTTGCATAGACTAGCTCAATTGGAAACGACTTTTCTGTTGCCCTTTCTTGGATTTTGTTTAGCACCCTTTTTACAACCAGGGTCTTACCAGTTCCTGGTTTGCCATATACCAACAAGTTAGATGGGCGGGATTTTTTTAATAGTGGAATGAGTGACTGTGTGACTTTTTTTTGCTCCTCGTCTCTGTGAAGAATAGTTTCTGGAATGAAATTAAAATGCAGGACTTCGCGGTTTGTAAATAGCGACTTGCCGTTTGCAGCATCGTTTAGTAACTTGTCTACCGGGTCAATGTAATCCATTTTTCCTTCCTCATGTTTTGATGATATATTTTGATATGCCAAGGCCATTGAGATCGATCCGATCTCGCATCGGGATTTGAACAGATCATCAAATAACTTTTAACAATCTGGTGCGATCATGTACACCATCATTCCCACACACCTTTGTTTCTTGTCTGATATAATTTTTTGACTATATGAAATTAAGACAAATTAGAATAATAAAATTTATTTTATTATTTTATTTTCTTAAAAAAAATTTTTGTTAACAAGCTAGAGTGGAAGTATTGGTGTGTGGGCCTGCCTGAACCAAACTTACTGTTAACAGTTAGTGAACTTGCTGTTAAGCTGACACGAACAAAGCCTAATTTAGCCCCCTTATTTCCACTCTGGGCGTGAAGATGGGTCTTAACACTGTTAAGGTGGCAAAAGGGACTCCTATATTTCCAGTCTAGGCACAAATTCCTATTATCCTGATGATATAACTAGGCAAAGCAAGTTAAGGTGCTAAAATGTCATAGGCGTGGCCTAGGCAGTGAATGTTAACAGACATATAGGTTAACAAATGTTCTTTGATCTGTTCAAGTGTTAAGGTTTTAACTGGATCGATCTCAATGACTAGAAAAAAGATTAGGAATTACTTTGAGGATGAGAGGGAGCCAAGTACAACTTTAGCGTTGAGGGCAATGTGACAAGAGAGAAGATGTTAAAGATATTCGAACTAATGGATTTGATGAATGTAGAAGAGCAAGGTGAGACTCATCAACTAGACACAACTGGGTCCAAAATATGGCACATGGTAGACAAGTACTTTCCAATGGGCAAGTTTACCTCCTCTCAAATACTGGAAAAATATGAAGACGAGTATGAGGAGCCAATAAAACTTAGCATCATTTCGACCTATCTGGCAAGGTTTACCACCAGAGGCAAGATAGTAAGAGAAAGGCAGGGAAGAGAGTGGGCTTATCAAATAATGAAGATATCCCAAAAACAGCGAGCAGAAACCTAAGAGATTATTGCTTTTTTGATAACAAGGGAATTTTGATCCATTATTACCTTAACGTAATCGCCCTTCTGCAGTTCCAGGAACTTTCTGAACTGCTTTGGAATGGATATTGTTCCGCCTGAGGTTATCTTGACTAGTTCCTCTTTATTTTCAGACATGATTAAAATAAATAATTTATGTATTTAAGAATTTATTTTTATATGAAATTAATATAAAATGATGTTTTTAGATAACCAATTATTATTGGGTTACTACCTTGGCAGCTCCAAGCTTCATCTTTCCTTTTTCAGTAATGTAGTAAGTAAAGGGCTTTGTCTGCATGTTTCTTCCCACTAATCCTTCCTCAAAAAGCTTCTTCATCATCCGTGATGTATGCTCTCTTGTGCGTCCAATCGTGATTTGTATATCACGTGATGTCATTGATTTCTCTGTGATTAATCTCAAAACATAGTCTGTTGCGTTGCCAAAGTTCATGTTATGCATTCGCTCTTTTGGCTTTGGGTCGGTTACCTCTGGATTGACCTCATATTTCTCTATCTTTGTCTCTTTTGGCTTTGGGACATCTGGTAATTCCGTTGTTTCTTTCAACAATTCGATGGAATCTAGGTGTATTTTCATGTCTATTAATTGATTTTCATAGTATTGTAGCCTCTCAGTATAGGATCTTAGTAGCTCCGAGTCTGTCTTGACGAGTGGTTTTACTTTATTGTAGATAATTATTGCACAGATTCCAAGTACAAAGGCAATAAAAACACCAATAATCGTGCCTACATCAGGAATGTCGACTAGCATCACTTGATCTGCTAGCTTCTAGTGATTTATCATGTTTGAGTAAAATTTTTTCACACATTAGATATCAATCACAACTGCACATTATCACGATTACTGAATAGAATCTTCGTAAAAATGAAGTAAAATCACACCTTACAGGCACGATTGATAACTTGGTCTATCACAAACATGATTTCCTCTTCCCGCTCGGGAAATACATCACTATTTTGTATCACAGAAACTTGCTCAGAAAGCCTTGAAATCACATCAATATCATCAGGAGCAAGTATGCCTAAACCCCTGAGTAGCACCAGTGAATAGTATAAACCAACCAACTTTTGTCTTGACTGCTTTACCTGCCTGAAATATGCCCCTTTGCTTATGGTCAACTGGGTTTTCTGCAGGTTCATATGATTTAAAATAATTTCAATTTGTCTTTCTGTAAATAACGATTTTTTTATAATTTCTCTTATTATTTTGTTATAATTTGGATTCAAGGGATCGGCCATAGCTATACAGATCTGTATACAAGGTTTGAATTAAACTTTAAATGAACACCTATTAACAAGTCTTATGCCAAATGTGGAAAGCTATCTCAAGGCTACTCTCAAGAAAAAAAAGGCGTTGCTTTTTGTTCTAGTCGATTCTGAGATATCTGAGATAAAATCTGCAGTCAAACTTTCAAAGGAAGTTGAGAGGATGGGGGCATCTGCAATCCTAGTTGGAGGTTCTTCTGCAACAGATCAGCTTGGAATGGCCCAGACAGTAAAAGAGCTAAAAAAGACTCTCAAGATCCCTATCATACTATTCCCCGGAAACGTTACTGGTGTCGTTCCTGGGGCCGATGCAATTCTGTTTAGTTCTCTCTTAAACTCTGATAATCCATATTTCATCTCACAAGCTCAAGCTCTGGGCGCTCCTAGTGTTCTCAAGTTCGGCCTGGAGCCACTCCCAACAGCTTATATCATCATAGGCGATGGAACATCAGCTTGGTTTGTCGGTTCTGCAAGGACAATACCTTTTGAGAAATCAAAACTAGCTGCAATGTATGCCCTTTCCGCACAATTCATGGGGATGAGATTTGTCTATCTTGAGGCAGGCTCTGGAGCAAAATCCAATGTCAAGCCAGAGATGGTAGCTGAGGTGAGAAAGGTCTTCAAAGGTTTCTTGATTGTTGGGGGAGGAATTAAAACACCTCGCACTGCAGGCGATATAGTCAAGGCAGGCGCAGATGCTATCGTTATTGGCACCATGCTTGAGAAGGGTGGTAGCCTAAAGACTCTAAACGATATTGTAAAAACCATCCAAACCGTAAGGAAGTAACATGTCTGAAAACGTTGCATTGAGACTAAAAGAAGTTCCGATGCCGGACTATTATTTTGATTATTACACAAAGCTCTCAGAGGACGTTTTTACAATATTTGAGAGAGCTGCCAAGGCAAAATCCACCCTGGCAGATTCCTCTGGAATGGTAGAACCTAAAATCGCATTTGACCTAGCCGATAGAGTGTCAAAGATGCATGATATTGATGTAACCTCACGACTGAGGGCATTGATTCAAAGCAGGACAAAGGAGCTTGCAGCTCTCACTTTATCTGAAGAGATTGCATTAGGCAATTATTCTGGTCCTGAGACTACACTGGAAGAAAGACTTGATTTGGCAGTAAGAGTTGGCCTTGCTATTGTTACAGAAGGGGTAACCGTAGCTCCACTACAGGGAATTAGTGAAGTGAAAATCAAGAAAAATCATGATGGTTCGGATTATCTCTCAATATCATTTGCCGGACCTATTAGGTCAGCCGGAGGAACAGAAGCCGCATCTACAATGCTGATTGCTGACCATGTAAGAAAGATAGCTGGTCTTTCCAAATATCAAGCAAATTCCTTTGATGATGAGACAGGGCGTTTTGTAGAGGAGCTCAGAGTCTATGAGAGAGAAGCTGGTAATTTCCAATATCATGTTCCTGACGAGGATGTTGTAACAGTCATCTCAAATCTTCCAGTTGAGCTTGACGGTGTTGATACTGACCCAGTTGAAATTGTAAGCCACAGAAACATGGTAAGGATCAGTACCAATAGGGTAAGAGGAGGGGCTCTTAGAGTTCTAAATGACGGTCTGATTGGAAAGTCAAGGAAGCTGTTAAAACTCATTGAATTATTCGAACTGGACGGTTGGGATTGGTTAAGAAATCTCAAGGGAGCAATTCAGACTGGCGATGAGGATGATGCCTCTCACAGGATGAGGGAAGTCATTACAGGCAGATCTGTTCTATCCATGCCAAAAAAACTAGGCGGTTTTAGGCTAAGATATGGAAGGGCATGTAATACGGGATTTGCCTCTGTGGGAATACATCCTGTAATAGCAGAAATTCTTGATCACGCCATTGTTGTTGGAACACAGATCAAAGTCGACATTCCAGGAAAAGCCTCAACCATAGCGTTCGTTGATTCACTAGATACGCCCCTAGTCAGACTAACAAACGGAAATGTAGTAAAGATAAAAGATACCCATCATGGGATTCAACTCAAACCACAAATTGAAAAGATACTCCACCTTGGTGACATTCTGATAAGCTATGGTGATTTTTTAGAAAATAATGCTGAACTTGTTCCAACAGCTTATGTGGAAGAATATTGGAGGGAAGACCTCAGGGCCAAAATTGCAAAATACGAACCAAAAGACCAGCGTCTGGAATATCTTTTCAATACTCCAAGTTTAGATGAAGCAATCAAAACATCTCTTGATTTTGAGGTCCCGTTACATCCTCAATACCTCTATTATTGGGACCAGCTATCACTTGAGGAATTTGAGCAGCTATTGCATCCGACAAAAATAGACACTGACCTGATAATATTCAATAAAAACAGCAAAGAGGTTCTTGAAAAACTAGGAGTACCACATGAGATGGCAGAAGATTCCATCTTGCTCAGGGACTTGGAGGCAAGGATCTTTTTTGATTTGATTTTCAGAAAGGAGATAGTCATTGATCCTGCCTTGACTGTTCCTCAATTGATAACCAAAACCTCTGGGATAAAAATAAAAAACAAGTTTTCAACTTCCATTGGTGTTCGAGTCGGCAGGCCTGAAAAGGCGGCCGAGAGAAAAATGAAACCTCCTGTTCATACTCTATTTCCTGTCGGAAGCAGAGGGGGTGCAACACGCGACTTGGTAAAAGCATCAAGGGAGACCAACTTTTATTGCAATATCAGCAATAGAATTTGCAAAAATTGTAATGAACCGTCAATTAGCATTTCCTGTCAAAAATGCAAAAACAAGACAATTGTTATTTTTATCTGTCCCTCATGTCGCGCTGAGCTAGAATCTGAATATTGTGAAAAATGTAAACGAAAGACACTTTCACATGGATACAGGCCATTTCCTCTCAAAGATAGAGTGTTTTCAGCCCAGGAAAGGACTGGCATCAGAGTCCAGGAGCCCTTCAAGGGAGTCAAGGAATTGATAAATCAGGATAGAATTGCAGAGCCTCTTGAAAAAGGACTCATAAGACAAAGTCTTGGTCTGAATGTATTCAAGGATGGGACGATACGATATGATGCAACAAATGCCCCATTAACTCATTTCAAGCCAGCTTGGATTGGCACCAGTCCTGAAAAGCTAGTCGAGCTTGGCTACACTAAAGATGTCAATGGTAATCCTCTTACTAATTCTCATCAACTCTTAGAACTACGAATCCAGGATGTGGTCATTCCACATGAATGCGGTGAATACCTTGTGCAGACCTCAAAATATCTAGATGCAGAACTGACAAAATTATTTGGGCATCCCATGTTTTACAAAGTAAAAACAACCGAGGATCTCATTGGGCACCTAATGATAGGACTGGCTCCTCATACTTCTGTCGGAATTGTCGGCAGAATAATTGGATATACCAACACACATGTTTGCTATGGAACTCCAGTTTGGCATTCTGCAAAAAGACGTGATGCTGATGGAGATGCTGATTCTATAATGCTTTTGATGGATAGTCTGCTTAATTTTTCAAGACAATTTTTATCAGACAAAATTGGCGGCTTGATGGATGCACCATTATTGGTTCAACCAATCGTAATACCACAAGAAGTCCAAAGACAGGCTCATAATTTTGAAGTGACAAATTCATTGCCACTCTCCTTTTTTGAAGCAACCCTTGCAAAAGAAAAAGCAAGCGAGATTAAAGATGTTGAAATCCTAAAATCACGACTAGAGACTGAAGGACAATTTTATGGATTTGGTTTTACCCATGATACCAGCACATTAACCAGTTCTAGGTCTAGGAGCGCCTATTCCACACTTGGTTCACTATTAGAAAAACTTGACATGCAAATCAAAACGGCTGAAATGATAAACTCAGTAGACCCAAGCGAAGTAATCTCTATGGTTATGACAACCCATCTCTTGCCTGATATCATGGGGAACCTAAGGGCATACTCGGGACAGTCCTTTAGATGCACTAATTGCGGTGCATCCTATAGAAGGGTCCCACTTGCAGAAAAATGCCTCGAGTGCAGCAACAAGCTAATCCAGACAATGACAAGACCCTCTGTGCAAAAATATCTCAAACTTGCAACAAGACTTCTTGCCAAGTACAGAATTGACCCGTATCTTCGGGGAAGGGTGACATCTCTTTTAGACGAGCTGGAGCTAGTCTTTGGGAAAGAGGAAAGTAACCAGTCCCTGCTTACAGATTATGCCTAGCGAAGTTTAACATATTCATAGGCACCTAGCTTGTTTTCAAAACAATAGTGAACCTTTTGAAATTCCTTTCTGAACTTTTTTACATCAGAGGCTACCTGCTTTCTGTCCTTGTTATCGACAACTACTTTTTTGATAAACTTGGCAACCTCCTTCATGTCAGATTCTTTCATGCCAAGTCGTGTAATCTCGGCAACTCCCAGTCTAATGCCACCTGGATGAAAATAATTTCGTCCGGCCTTGATATCTCCTGGTATGAGCTGTCTGTTTACAATGATGTTTGCCTTTTCCAATTCTGCCTCAATTGTTCCCCCATCACTAAACGAAAGAACATTTACAACGATTTGATGTGATTTTGTAAACCCACGTTTTTCTCCAAGAACTCCAAATCCATAAGAGCTTAAAGCTTCTGCAAGTGCCTTTGCATTTTTCACTACCTGAACTGCATATTTCTTACCAAACTCTATCATTTCTGCAAATGCAATTGCCTTTCCAGCTACGTGATGCAAGTGATGATTACTTGTCATTCCAGGAAAGGTTGCCTTTTTGATCTCTTCGGCATATTTGTCATAGGATACAATCATGCCTCCCTGTGGACCAAAAAGGGTCTTGTGTGTACTCATCGTCATGGCATCAGCTCCTTCGCGCAGTGGGTCTTGAAACTGTCCTCCCGCAATCAGACCTGCAACATGAGCTGCATCATAGTTGACAAACATTTTGTATCCTTTAAGAAAATCTGCGAGCTCCTTTACTGGATGGGGAAATAAAAATACTGAACCGCCAAACATTGCAATCTTTGGTGTTTTGCCAGACTTGTCAAGCTCTGCCACCTTTTGTTTTGTTTTATCTACATCAATTGACATCTCTTCTGCATCAAATGGATAAAATTCAATGTCCAGTCCATGAACCAGACCTGCTGTCCCTGAGTGCTCTTTTTTTCCATGAGATATATGTCCCCCGGAAGGAATTGAGGGAGCAAGCATTACATCGCCTGGATTTGAAAATGCCGAATAAACAGAGAGATTTGCCACAACGCCAGAAATAGGCCTTACATCAACAAACTCTGCCTTGAATAGCTTCTTGCCTAGTTCTATGCACTTGAATTCTACCTTATCGATATATGTACAGCCAGCATAGACTCGTTCACCAGGCCACCCTTCAGCATATCTGTTTGCAAAATCAGATATCGTTGCCTCCCTTACTGCCGGACTTGGAACATTCTCACTTGCAATGAGCGGAATTGAATTTGCAAACCAGTCATTATGAATTTTAAGCATGCCAAGAACCTCTTTGTAGGAATCTTTAGGAGAGGACTTTGTCAATATCCTGCTTGGATTGACTTTCCTAATTTAAAAACATCGATTAAAATTTTGTAAATAACTAATCTTGGAGTTATTGCTGGTTTTGGTTTTAGTATAAAGATATAAAAAGGGAAAATTAGGCTTCAATGGATCATGTCGTTACAAAACGCTCAGGGCGGAATTCCGGTTGTTATACTAAAAGACGGTGCACAGCAGACAAAGGGCCGTGATGCACAAAAAAATAACATTACTGCTGCAAAACTAATTGCAGAAATAGTTCACTCAAGCCTCGGTCCAAGAGGAATGGACAAGATGCTTGTAGATTCACTTGGTGATGTCACCATTACAAACGATGGTGCTACAATTCTAAAAGAAATTGATGTTCAGCATCCCGCCGCAAAAATGCTAGTTGAAATCTCAAAGGCAACTGATAACGAAGTTGGGGATGGGACCACATCGGCAGTAGTTCTTGCAGGTGCTCTTTTAGAAAACGCTGAATCTCTAATATTACAAGAAGTTCACCCAACAATCATTGTAGATGGATACAGAAAGGCTGCTCAAAAGACAAAGGAGCTCTTATCAAAAATAGCAGACAAGGTTTCACCGACTGACAAGGAAGTTCTTGACAAAATTGCAAAAACCTCAATGCAAACTAAACTTGTCAGAAAGGATTCTGAGAATCTCTCAGACATTGTAGTAAAATCTGTTCTTGCAGTGGCAGAAAAAAAAGGAGATGGCTATGTTATAGATATCGATGATATCAAGGTGGAAAAGAAAGCTGGCGGTTCCATAAAGGATACATATCTTACAAAAGGTATTGTCCTTGACAAAGAAATCGTCCACAGTGGCATGCCAAAAAAGATAGTTAATGCAAAGATTGCACTGATCAATTCTGCCCTTGAGATTGATAAGACAGAGTTTGATGCAAAAATCAACATTTCAAATCCCCAACAAATGAAATCGTTTTTGGATGAAGAAAATAAGATGATTAAAACCATGGTGGACAAGGTAGTTGCCTCTGGTGCAAATGTCCTAGTCTGTCAAAAAGGAATTGACGATATTGCTCAGCACTTTCTTGCAAAGGCAGGAATACTTACAGTAAGAAGAGTAAAAGAAAGTGATATGACAAAACTTGCAAAAGCAACTGGCGCACGAATGGTAACAAATCTTGATGATCTCTTTGAAAAAGATTTAGGAACCGCAGAAAA
>CAZHDX010000015.1:0-16454 GCA_964531195.1 uncultured Nitrosopumilaceae archaeon | reverse complement strand
CATTCATTGCACGTGTGGAGGGCGGTGTGAGTGATTTCATTTTCATTTTGATTTCTTCCAACGACAAGTTTTGTTTTTTGATCAAATCTAAAATGTCTTCCAATTTTTAACAGATCAATATCATTTGTAGTTGGTGTTTCTAAATGTTTGAAAAGATCTTTTGCTCTGATGGCAAACTTTGGATCTGTTAAAAGACAACCGCCACCAGCATTTGGTGGGTTTTCAATCCCAAATTCTTGTGCCATTTTTAGCTGATCTTTTCTTGATCGTCCTCTTATGCTTCCAAGATCTTCCCTTTTTATCAAACCATTTCTCTCAGGTTCAGTTGGTGGAAGTAAGGCTGCAGAAAGTGGTCTAACAATTTTTCCATCAAGACCGGATTCTTTTTCAATTGTTTTAAGTGCAGGCCCATGTTGACTCATTGGTCTTTGTCCTAAAACTTCGCCAGATATTATAAATTCTGCACCGATTTCTTCCATGTGTTTTTTCCCAGCTTCAAACATCATTGCTCTGCAATCAATGCAAGGATTCATCCCTGATCCAAAACCATGTTTTGGATGTTTTAACATCTCGATGTATTCATCACCAAGATACACTGTTTTTAGATTTACACCTAAATTATCTGCAGTCTCTCTTATTTCAAAACCACATCCTCTACCGCAATCGAAGTCACAAAATGGTGTCTTGATTGCTACTGCCTCTACCTCAAATCCTTGTTTTTGCATCATTTTAATGGCTAATCTGCTATCCAGGCCTCCTGATAGTAGAGCAACTATTTTCTTTTTTTCTTCCACAAAAAATCAGTTGTTTTCGGATATCTAAACCTTCCAGCAAACATAAATTAAGAATTTACAGATTTTATTTATTGCAAAAACGCAGAAAGTCACTTCTCGAGTTTTGTAACAAAATAGAATGTGATACAATAGTTGCCTTTGAGCCAGAAAATCTTTACTATATGACTGGATTTTGGGGAGAAGCTATAGGAGTATTGAACAAAAGTGGTACTACCATCATAACCCCAGAGCTCGAAATGGGGCGTGCAAAGGAAGAGTCGAGGGGTTGCAACATAGTTAAGTCTGAGCGTGGTAAGGGCTCTCTTTCAACTCTGATTGAATTAGTAAAGGGAAAAAAAATTTGTACAGACAATAATAATTATGATGTAATTCAATCACTAAAAAAATCTCTTTCTAGCGTAAAATCAACTACTGAGCCATTTTATCGTGCAAGAGAGATAAAAGATTCTGGTGAAATTAACTTGCTCAAAAAGGCATCTTTAATTCTTGATAAAATGTTTGAACTATGTGTTGAAAAAATCAAAATAGGACAGTCAGAATCTGAACTACAAACCATTTTGATGTCATATGCAATGGAAAACGAAGCATTTGCAACTGGTTACAAATCTACTCTTAATCCTCTAATAATAGCAGGAGGATCAAATAGTGCATTACCACATGCGCAAGTAACAAAAAGAAAATTTGCAAAAGGAGACATGATTGTAGTTGATCTTACATTAAGATACAAAGGATATGTCTCTGATGCAACAAGAACTTTTGGATTAGGATCTATCTCAAGTGAGGCAAAAAAAATCTATGAAATAGTAAAAGAATCCCAAGAAGCTGGTCTCAAAGCAGTAAAACCAAATGTCTCATGCAAAAGTGTTGATGATGTTTGCAGGAAAACCATATCAAAGAAAGGGTATGGAAAATATTTTATCCATTCTACCGGTCATGGAATTGGGCTTGAGGTTCATGAACTGCCAAATCTTGGGCCCTCAAGTAAAGCTACATTGATAAAAAATATGGCAATAACTGTAGAACCAGGAATTTATATTCCACGAAAATTTGGTGTTAGAATAGAAGATTCTGTAATTGTAAATAACAAAACAGAAGTTCTCCACAAATTTTCTAAAGATTTAATTGTTATCTGATCTTTTTTGTGAAAAATATTACTGGAATTAATGCTATCAATAATACTATCATAGAGATTGGAAATTCTGGAACTACATGAGTTCCATAAATAAAAATCTCATTGGTTCCTGCTGGATAACCGATTGTAAGTGCTCTTGCAACACTATTTTTTGTTTCATTAAACTTTAGCAGATCTTTGCCAGCTGTTACTATAAAAAAGTCATCACTACCGTCATCTTTTTTTGCATCAATCAAATCACGTGGTAAATTCAGAGACAAAACTCCATTATTTTTTGATTCAAGTGTTATTTGTAAAGAAAATGTGTCCTTGTCAGCACTAATACCTAATAACTTTCCACCAATTATGGCATAATTTACTGAATACTCTGTATTGACGACAGCTAGCGTTCCCCCTGATGATTCAACTGGTGGCGGAGGAGGAGTTGGATTGATATTTGTAAATACTACTGTGGCTTCATTTGAAGGATTTCCGATCCCAACAGAATTGATAGCAGAAACCCTATATGTGAACGTGCTACCTGCCAATCCAGTATGAGTATACGATGTGATGTTGCCAGCATTTGCTATTAGAGTAGACCAATTACCTGTACCTATCTTGATTTCAATTTTGTATCCAAAGATTGAAGGTTTTCCGTTGTTTTGTGGCGGGGTCCAAGCAAGCTGTGCACTAGATGAAGAAACTTTAGTGACATTAAGCGCAATTGGGACACTAGGCAAGGTAGATTGTGGTGGAGGATTTGATGTGGGAGGAGGCGTTGATAGAGGGGGGACCGTATTAGCTGTAGGTGTTGCTGATGCTTCTGGAGAAGGATTGCTTTCTATACCGCCTGAATAAAGAGCAATTACAACAAAAGTATAGGTTTTACCAGTAGAAAGATTTGTTATGGAATAGCTAGTGGATTGACCAGTATTGTCTACTATTGTATTAAAAATTCCTGAGGAAAGCCTTTGATCAATTCTATATCCACTAATTATTTGATTATAGGTTTCTGATGGTGGAACCCAAGATAAATTAATTTGAGTGGAAGAAACAGCAACTGCCGTGACAGCTGTTGGTGTATAGGTTTTTGTTGGCGTTGCAGATACTTCATTTGATGGACTTCCTGTGCCAACAGAATTGATGGCAGAAACACGATATGTATAAGTTGTACCTGTAGTAAGCCCTGTGTGTAAATAGGATGTAGCTGTACTAGCTGTATTTGAAATCAAAACTGAATATGTGCCTGTTCCAACTTTGTATTCAATCTTATAACCTGTTACGATAGAACCGCCTTGGTTTTGCGGTACAGTCCATGATAAACTGATGCTTGTCAATGAGGCTGAAGAAGCTGCAAGACCGGTAGGGGGGTTTGGCACAGTAGATACTTGTGTTGGTATTGCAGAAGCAGTGTTTGATGAATTACCTGTACCAACCGAGTTAATTGCGAAAACCTTGTAATTGTATGTATGTCCAGCTGTCAAGCCAGTGTGTGAGTAACCTGTTGCTGAGGTTCCAGTATTTGATGTTAAAGTCACAAAACTGCCTGAATCTAACTGATATTGAATCATGTATCCACTTACAGGATATCCCCCATTGCTTGCAGGCGGACTCCATGCTAAGTTTATCTGTGATCCAGAATAAGATGTGGCTGTCAATCCAATTGGCGGTCCTGGAACAATATTCTTTGGTGGTGCAGAATTGCTTTTTGGTGTTGCTGGTTGTTCTGTGGAGGGAATACTATTGCCAGTGGCGTTTGTTGCATAGACTCTAAATATATAAATCTGATTTGTGTTTAGACCTGTAATGTCATAACTAGTAACATTTCCTGGTGTCGCAGCAGTAGAATAAGCTGTTGTTGGAGTTTTAGATTCTATCACATAGTGGTCTATCCCAGTTCCACCACCTTGTGGCGGAGACCATGACAATCTTACGCTAGTTGGAGATATTGCTATAGCAGAAAAACCCGTGGGTTGACCAGGAACTGTAGACGCATATGCAGACAAACCAATTAATAATAACAGACCCGATGTAACAATAATTGTTAGCAGAATTGTGATTTTTGATCTTGATTTGTTCATATTATGCTTGCCTCTCTCAATTATTCTGACACAACTACATTAGCTTTTTTAAATATTATTGAGAAATTGTGCATAGCAATGTACAATAAAAGATCATCGAATTCTAAGCATTCTAAAATATAATTCTCTAAATTTTATAGATTTTTTAGTTTTTTAATAATTTGGAATATATTTCCTTAGAAATGAATTTGGCAATTTCTTCCTTTTTTTTCCACCCCAATTGAGTCACTTTATCTGGGGAAACGATTATTATTTTATTATAAGTTGGATCTTTTTTGTATCTTTTCAATCCTATATCATTTGCAATTATGAGATCTGCTTTTGTTTCTTTAATTTTTTTTCTTGCTTCAATAATCAATTCTTTGGTAGTTCGATTAGTCTCTGCTTTAAATCCAACAAGAAAAATATTTTTTTGAATTTTTTTTACCTTGTTAATAATTTTTGGAACTCGTTTTAATTTTAATACTAAACTATTGGAATTGCTTTTTATCTTGGTTTTATTTGGATTTTCTACAGAATAATCTGACACTGCTGCAGCCAAGATGGCAACATCATATTTTTTCTTCAGCTCATTTGTTACTGCCTGTCGCATCTCTGCACCTGTTTCAACCCTGATAATTTTGACTCCCTTGGGAGGAATTTCTTTTCCTGGACCATAAATTAAAGTGACTTCGGCCCCCAATGAAACTAGCTCAGAAGCAAGTAAAACTCCTGTCTTGCCTGAACTTTGATTAGTTATTACTCGCACAGGATCAATGTATTCAATTGTAGGACCTGCTGTGATGATAATTTTTTTTCCTCTCAGGATTGGTGAATAACCAAATTTTTTGAGAATAAAATTTAGAACATAATCTGCTTCTGCTGCCTTAGCTTTGCCTTCAATTAACTTTGGAGCTATAAAGTCAATTTTTTTTTTAAGAAATTGTATATTTTTTACTACAGCAGGATTTTCATACATAGCTTCATGCATGGCAAGTCCAATTACTATTGGTATTTTAGAACCTAATCCCACACTCAAAACTGTAGAAATTGGTGTATCATCAATTCCGTTTGCCAATTTACCAAGTGTGTTTGCTGTGCAAGGATAAACTATGATCAAATCAGATTGTTTGTAATCTGCTATCTTGATGTGTTCAAGGTTCCCAGTAAGTTTGGTAATGACTTCATTTCCTGTTGCCCACTTGAAGTAGCTTGGTTTGATTAAATTAGTAGCAGCATTACTTGCAACACAGGTAACATTTGCTCCATGTCGCATAAGTAATCTTGCAAGCTCAATTGCCTTGTAGGCAGCAACGCTTCCCGAAATACATAGGACAATTTTTTTTCCAACAAGTTCAGTGCCGTCTGAACTGACAATATCAAGTGACGGATGTCTATTCAATTTCTTTTTTCAACCTTTCAAGCTCTGATTTGTCTATAGAAAATGAATGCTCATTCGTTGGAAATTTACCTGAAACTACATCATTTTTAAAAGATGTAATAGCTTTCACTATTTCGCCAGAAAGTTCAAGATATCTTTTGGCAAACTTTGGTTTTATCTTTTCATACAATCCTAACACATCATGAATAACTAGAACTTGACCATCGCAATCTAATCCAGAACCAATTCCAATTGTTGGAATGTGAATAGAATTTGTTATGATCTTTGAGACTTCTTTTGTAACCATCTCTAAAGCAATGCTAAATGCCCCAGCTTCTTCCAGTGTTTTTGCAGATTCGATTAGACTTAAAGCAGCATCTTTTGTCTTTGCTTGCACTCTATAGCCCTCTTGCAAGGTTGTAGTTTGAGGTTGAAATCCAATATGGCCCATAACAGGAATACCTACCTCAACAATTGCTTTTACAGTCTCTTTTACTTCTTTACCTCCTTCAAGCTTTACTGCATCTGCCCCTGCTTTGATTAATTTCCCAGAATTTTCTATTGCCTGAGATTTGCTTGCTTGATATGACATGAAAGGCAAATCTGCCACCACCATTGCATTTTGTCTTCCTCTTGCAACAGCTTCAGTAAAAAAACACATTTGTTCCATTGTGACTGGAATTGTATTTTCATAACCTAGCATTACCATTCCTCCACTATCTCCAACAAGTAAAATGTCTATACCTGCCTTGTCACAAAGCTGTGCAGTGGTATAATCATATGCAGTAAGTACAGTGATTTTTTTAGAATTTTTCATTGATATGATATCTCTCACAGATTTAGGCATTAGACATTCTCCAAAGATTTTTTTTCACAAGATTGATCGAATATGCCAAGTTTTTCTTGTTGTCAAATTTTATTTTTTTTGGATTTTTTGCTGATCCAAACTTTTTGGTATGGTTGATTAGGATTTTCATTCCGCGTATTACATTGTCTACAATAGTAATGTCTGCTGTCTGCGCTGTTCTTGAAAGTGGATTAAGATCAAATGTTATAACTTTTTTTCCAATTTTTTTTAGTGCAATTGTTCTATCTCCGTCTTCAAGAGGAACCAAAACTACATCTGCGGAAAAAATTCCTCGTTTATCAACTATTCTTCTTGCACTGTCTAGGCCTGGGATTTTTTTAGAAAATTTTGGTTCAAGTCCGAAAATAAACTTTGCACCACTTTTTTTTAATATTTTTGCAATGTTTTTCTTTCGTTTTTCGCTAGAATAAAATAGATTAACTTCGATTTTTGCATTAATTATTTTTGCAAGTTGAACGATCTCTTGTGAGCACAAAGCGGCAAAATTTCCATTTACTGATATTACTGGCGATTTTGCTAAAACAAGGGCTATTGAGGCAGCATTTATGGCCTTTAAGGCGTATTTTGAGGTTTTTTCTCCTATAAGATAGTCAAATGTCTCACCCCTTCCATGTGCTAATAGACCTTCTTCTGCCACCAAACCAGATTTGTATCCAGAAACTAGTTTTTCTCTAATATGAAGAGATATAGCTCTAGGATGTGTTTTTGGGATTAACACTAGGAAACTCTTGCTCCACTAGTATCAATACTTGATTTGATAACAATACTATTATCATATTTTTTTAAAATTTTCATTACTTGAATTTCTTTTGATCGTGGAATTAAAGTAAAGATGGTTTCACCGAACATGGCAACACCACATTTGAATCCATTGTTCTGCAGATCTGCAATCACTTTATACATTTCTGGTGTGATAATACTGACATATTTTGCAAATTCTAACGACATATCTAAAAACTCTAGATAATTTCTTGATTTGATTAGTTTGTTTACCATTTTTCCGCCAAGGCCGTTTATTTTTGATAAATCATTTTTGATAATTTCCTTTGTTGAGATTGGAGAAAAACAGATTACTATGACAGAAGAATCCAAGCGAATTTTTCTTAAAGATCCAATTCCCGGTGCACCCTGTTTTGTTCTAATTTCAAAACCACCATGATATGCAGACAGAACAGTTCCAAGACCAGTCTTACAAAAAATTTCTGCCTTATGAGCAAT
Source organism: uncultured Nitrosopumilaceae archaeon (assembly GCA_964531195.1). GTDB lineage: Archaea > Thermoproteota > Nitrososphaeria > Nitrososphaerales > Nitrosopumilaceae > TA-20. The sequence goes on along the minus strand of CAZHDX010000015.1, from coordinate 9,022 downwards.
CTGTCCGATCTGTGATCTTGAAAGATTTGTTTGTAAAGCCTTGTTTAATGCAAATGCTAGACTTAATGCAACAGCGCCACTTGATCCAAGTCCATAACCAACTGGAATTTCCGCGTGATGCTCTACATCGATAAAATAATTTTCTTTTACAATCTTGAAAAATTCTTTAATTACAAATTCAGAAACTTGGGTGTTATCTGATTGATATCCAGTTACTTTTATTTTAAAATGAGGTTTTTTAGAACTTGAAACAGTGACGCGCGTAGTAACACCTTCTTTTATACAAAATCCTGCACCGATAGATCCTTGATGCTCGGGCTTTCTCTCATCTATTTCAGCTTTGAAAAAACCCGTTATGTGACCTGGACAAAATGCGATTGCCTGCATAACGAAATTTAAATTTGAGTAAAATATAAAAATGATGATTAAATTATTTATATTGATTTAAACTGACTAAATTCATTAGACGTTTGCAAAAAATCGGCAGTAGCATTCTAGTTTCTTTGCCAAAGGAATGGATTGATGCAAACAAGTTAGAAAAAAGCGATGAGGTTGAGTTAGAAACCGGTTCAGATAGTCTTTCGATTACGCCATCAGGAGACAGCAGACCGCCAAAAGAAGTAACTATATCGTATCCAGTTTCAAAGGAAGAAAATATTATTGCTGATATTACGGGTGCCTATCTTCTTGGATATGATATAATTAAGATCAAAGGAAAATCAACTATCTCGATAGAAGATAGGGAAAGGATCAGGACATCAATGCGTAGATTGGTTGGTATGGAAATTGTTGATGAAGATTCGTCAAACGTAAATGTACACTTTTTATTAGATGCAAGAACTCTTAGTCCGGAAAAAATTCTAAAACGCATGAGTTCAATTGCACTAGGAATGTTTCGCGATACACTAAACACATTAACCTCTGTTGACAAAACTGTATTGCAAACAATTCCAAATCGTGATGATGAAATAGACAGACAGTATTTTCTGCTTGTGCGATTGATTAGAAGTACAATGATTGATAAAAAACTTGCTAATGCATTAAATCTGGAGAATATTGATATCTTGGATTACAGAATTGCAGCAAACTTGCTTGAAGCTGCAGGAGATGCAATAGTAGAGCTAGCAAATTCACTTAATAGTTTCTCTCTGATGCCACCTGATATCAGTAAAGTCTATGATATTTCACAAGACATTGAGAAAATTCATGAAAAATCTATTGAGGCATTTATAAATCACAACAGATCCCTCGCTATTGAATCAATTTCTCTTCATAAAAATTATCACAAAAAAATTTCAGCAATTAGATCTTTACTTGAGAGAAAAAAAGAAACCGCTATTGATCTATTTGACATCGTTTATTCTTTTGATAGAATCGCACGTTGTTGGAATGACATAGCAGATCTTGTTAAACCAGTATATGCAGAATAATTTTAAGAGTTTAATATTTCTAAATTATTATTTACTGAAGAATCTTATGTCAGTTTATTTTTCATACTATAAGCCAAAACTGCACAAATTGTTTTTGAATCAACAATTTTCCCAGATAAGATCATTTTAATCACCTTCTGAAAGTCAACTTTGACTACTGATAATATCTCGTCCTCGTCTAACTTTAGTTTGCTAGTTTTTTTAATTCCAGAGGCTACAAAGCAATGAATTATTTCTGTATTATACCCAATCGAAGGATAATATCTAATCAACCTCGTCATCTCTTTTGCTTCATAGCCTGTCTCTTCCTTTAATTCTCTGTATGCACACGTCAGAGGGCTTTCTCCTTTATTGCAGGTTCCCGCGGGAATTTCAAGAGCATAACCATAGGGAAAACGATGTTGCTTTACTAAAATGACTTTGCCATTATCTATAGCAAGCATTGCTGCTGCACCTCTATGTTCAATTACTTCACGTCTTACCTTTCTCTCGTTTATTGAAATATCATAAAGGCTCAAGGATAGTATTTTGCCCTTATAGATTTTCTTCTTCATGAGATATTTTTTAGACGATAAGAATGAATTATGAATGTATCTGATAAGACAAATGAAGTCTTTTTGATGTCTTTACTTCTTTAATACTATCTTTTATCCACTTTTGTGGAAAGGAAATTTTTTTGGGTATGAATAGATCTGCAGAATTAATACCGTCGATTTTCTGCACCAATTGAATTAATTCGTCTAGTTTGAATACATCATCACTATATAGGAATAAAACAATTTGGTTCATACTTACAAAAGGTTTTTGTAAATATGAATCTCCGAATTTTTTTTCTAGAATTTGTAAAGTTTTTCTAGTATTTCCTTGGACTCCAACAAGTATGGCAAATGGAATATATCCAATCATCTCCTTTGGATTATATACAAGAGTAAACTGGATCGCTTCATCATTTTGTAATTTATCAAGTGATCGAGTCACAGTTTTTGTGGATAGGTTAGCTAACTTTGCAATCTCTTCAATTTTCAATCTAGGATCATCTAATAATATTTCAATTATGCCAAGATCTGTTTTTGTTAGATCAGATCTTATTCTAGGATTTTTTGCTTCAAATATCGCTAACACTCTAACTCCCTGTAATATTTTCTTTGCAAGTTCCATCTTTTGATTTGGATCACCTTTTACTACAACACTACAGACTGTTATACTTCCAATACATGGAACCACAAAAAAGGGTTCACCTACTAACTTAACTTGATCTAAAATATATTGCAAATCAGTTCCTGTTACGACGAAATAAAGAACACTATATCCTAAAACAGGAGGTTCAATTTTTAGTGTAAATTCTTCTATTATTTTTTTATCTATCATCTTTTGGATTCGTGATTTGACCGAGCCTCCAGAAATACTCGCATTATTACCAATTTGTCTGTCTGAAATTCTGCAATTGTTCAGAAGATTAGAGAGAATTTCCAGATCAATTTTGTCCATAAATACCATTTGTGTCCATATATTTTGTATAAAGCATACATCTTGGATATATAATTGTCGTATTTCTAACAAAATACATCTTAAAACATTAAATATCAGACTATTACATAATGTTTATGGATTACAGGGCTAAAGTAGGCCTGCGTTTTATTACAAGGCGCAGGGGTAGCTTAATTGCTGCCAGTCTTGCTGTTGCTATTGCTATTTTGGTAGTACAGGTAAATGTTGTAATTTTTCAGGGCCTCTACAATGCCATTGTACGAGATCAAATAAATTACAGATTTGGACATGTCTACATTACAAGAAACGAAAATTTCATTACCAAATCTGATAAAATGCTAGTAAATTGGCTTGAAAGAATTCCTTATGTTGACGCCGCAGCACCAAGACTTGAAACATCTGCATCAATTAATGCTACAATAGGAGGACAACTAATAAGAGACTATTCTGTTCCTGTTATTGGAATTGATCCTGTTTTAGATACAAAGGCATCTACAATGTATCAAACAGTTGGAAATGGCCAATATGTTTCCTCAAGAAATTCTATTGTTCTTGGTGCTATAGTTGCCAGGGATTTAGGAAATTCCACTGTAGGTGATAGTGTAAAATTAAAATTCACAGATAGAAATGGTGAAGATCAGCTAAGACGATTTACTATAGTAGGAATTACTGGCACTGCTGGTGCTGTAGGACTTGATAATAGTGTTATTATGAACATAGATACCTTGCGTGAAATAATAGGAAGACCTCATGAAACGCAATCAATTATGGTCAAACTAAATGATCCAACAAAAGCTGAAGATGTCAGAGATATTTTTCTAAGTGCATTTCCTACCCATGCAGACAATTTTAAAGCTCAAACAATTGAAGAATCGGCGGAACAAACACTAAGCGGATTTCGATCAGGAATTGCTCTAATTAATTTAGTTGGTTATTTTGGTATGATGTCATCTGCATTTGCTGTTGTAACCATACAGATGATGCAAGTTACAAGCAAAACACGTGAGATTGGAATAATGAGAGCAATAGGTGCAAAAAGAAAAGATATTTTGTTAATTTTTATTTTTCAAGGCATGGTAATTGGTGCAATAGGAGCGGGTCTTGGAACAATTCTTGGTGTATCATATACAGTTTATGCTAAGGAAACTCATATGACATTTCAAGGAAGCTTGGCGTTAGAGGTAACATACAATTGGCTTGGAATATTGCAGACAGATATTTTGGCATTTATTCTTGCAGTAATTGCATCAATTTATCCTGCTTACAAGGCAACTAAATTACAACCAGTGGAGGCTATGAGATTTGCCTGATACTGTTTTAGAATTACATGGAGTAGACAAGATATACGGTGAAGCAGAAACGGCAATCTACGCATTAAAAAATGCTTCATTTTCAGTAAAAAAAGGAGAATTCATATTGATTGTGGGAAGTTCGGGCTCGGGCAAATCGACATTACTTAACATGATAGGCCTTTTGGACAGACCTACAAATGGTCAAGTCTTCATTGATGGAATTGATACTTCAACTCTAAACGATAATCAGATCTCATCATTTAGAAATTCAAAACTTGGATTCATCTTTCAATTTTCAAATTTGCTTACAGATTTAACAGTGCTTGAAAATGTTCTTCTTCCAAGACAAATTCAGGGAACTGGAGCAGATGCAGTTGAAGAAGCAAAATCATTGTTAAAGACTGTAGGCCTTCAAGATCAGATGAATAAATATTCAAATAAAGTTTCAGGAGGGCAGGCACAACGAGTAGCCATTTGCAGATCTCTTATCAATAAACCAGCGATAGTTTTAGCTGACGAACCTACTGGAAACTTGGATTCAGTGTCTGCAGAGACAACTGTTCAGCTAATGAAATCTCTTAATAGAAAACTTGGTCATACATTTATCATAGTTACTCATGATCGCCCACAATTTGGTGAAGTTGACAAAGTTATTACAATAAAAGATGGTAGAATTGTTGGAGATGAAATGATGGAGGTTCCTACATTAAGATGATCTACAAGACTGGCGCTATAGCTATTTTATTTTTAATAGGACAAATATTAGTTCCAAGCTTTGCCGTTACTCCTGAAACACTTGAACCAGGATTGTCACCGTTTGAACATGGTTTTACTGACATAAAATTACTTGATGCCTATTTTGGAACATCTTCCGGGAAAATTGAAGTTCAACCAGGTGACAAGAATGTCCCATTTACGATAGTATTTTCTAACGTAGGTACAGAAGATATTGCTGCAATAAAGGGACTGCTTAGCATGCCAGTTGGATTCTCATCTGCCTCTGCAAATGCAGATTTGATTGAGGCAGATAATGCTCAGGTCGCTCAGTCAGGACAATCCTTTATGTTGACATTCTTTGTAAATATAGATAAGAACACTGGAGTTCATTCCTACTCAGGAACAGTTCAAGTCACTTATTCTAGAGTACGAGAAAATGGATCTCATACTAATTTCTTTGATTTTGACTTTAAGGTAACAGGAAAAAGTGTACTTAATTTAAAAGGTGAAAATCCATTCTTGCAGCCAGCAACAAACAACGAGGTCATTGTTCAAGTCTCAAATGATGGTACTGCATCTTTGGCTAATGTTGACATTACTCTTCAAAATACTCCATCTAATTCAGCAACAGGGACACAATCCTCAACTAACCTAGAAAATATCGTAATAGACCAAAATCATTGGAATATTGGTACAGTTACACCAGCGTCATCTAATTCATTTACTTTCAAAATATTTGTGCCACAAAGTATCGCAGATCAAACAATCCATCTGCCTGTAAATGTGACCTATTTTGATGGACAAGGAAATCAAGTAACATCGCCAAGAACCATTGATTTTGTTGTAGGACCAGCCAGCACCGCATCAACGATTAAAATTTCTGCACCCTCTTACCTTAACATGGGTGTGATGCAAGATCTTACTTTGGCAATAACTAATCTTTCAGCATCTAAAATTTCAAATATTGCAATTTCACTAACACCAAACTCTAATGATCTTAAGATATTGGAAGACACCAAGTGGGTTATTCAAGAAATAAATCCACTAGAAAAGACTGAAATCAAAATTCCAGTTTTTGCAGATAAAAATCTCGAGGGACAAGCCGTTAACTTTGATGTTAACATTCAATATACTAAAGATGGATCAACCGTAGCAGAGAAACAAAATATTGGCACCTATATTAGAGGATTGATTGACATATCAGTTTATGGAGTTGACATAATGAGCATTGGAGGAAAACAAAATATTATTGGTAATATTTTGAATCAAGGAAACATAAAAGGACAGTTTGCCACCGTGACTGTGGAACCAATTGACAATTCTAACATCAAAAAATCGTTTTATTATATTGGAGATTTAGATATTGATGCACCAACTCCCTTTAACATCCCAATAGACTTCGCAGGAGAACCAACGTATGGAGAACATAAAGTAGTTGTCACGGTAACTTACAAGGATTCTCTTTTGCAACCCCATACTATAACACAAGAGAATACTATAACATTACCTAACCTAAAACCTCAAACTAGTGACAATTCCCAAATTCAGTTTATTATTCTTATAGCAGTAGCAGCTGGCATAGGTGGAGTCGTATTCAAAATACGCAAGTCAAAAATTCCTCTCACAAAGAAAGTAAAGGAAAATTCAAGCTAGGGTTATATTTAGCGCAATCGATTTTTATTTATGTCGTGGGATGAAATTGAGGTCCCAAAAGAAAGTAGAGCTTTTATGCTTGAGGAAGCTGAAGAAACTAAACTAGGACAAAAAAATGGAGCAGACAAACAATATCGGTATGGCAATTTACACATAAGAGAATATGATGAAAAATATCTCGTTCACGTAGATAAAGTGGATCCGCGCAAAGACCCGCTTGGACACCTAATGATTGATGCCCCCGAAGTATTAATCGGTCTTGCATCAGCATTTTTTGGAGGAAAAAAAATTATATCACAAATTTATAAAATGCAAAAAAATCCATTAATTGCAAGAAATACATTTTTGATCAGTGGATTAGCGGCTTCTGCAGTATTAGGTTACATTGGATATTCTCTTACTAAAAAGATCAAAAATATCTAAGGGGGAATTGCTATTTCAAAACTACGCAGTGTGACAATTTTTTTCAAAATCCTACCTCTCATCTTGACACTCAGAAAAGATAGAAAAGAATGGGTCAGAAAACAAGGTAAAAACATCAATGTAGAACGATATAGAAAAAATGCTCACAAGATTCTAAATACATTTGTTTCATTAGGTCCTGTTTACATAAAACTAGGTCAGTGGCTTTCTTCAAGAGCTGATATATTACCTCAACCATATATGGAGGAGCTTGCAAAACTTCAAGACGATGTACCAGCTGCTCCTTTTGATCAAGTAAAACCAATTATAGAAAAAGATCTTGGACCACTAGAACAAAATTTTGATTATGTCAACACCACTGTTATTTCTGGCGCTTCGCTTGGCCAAGTATATGTTGCCAAAATTAAGGAAAAGGATGTAATTATAAAAGTAAGAAGACCAAACATTGACAAAATTGTAGAAGAAGACATTAGAGTTCTTAAAAAAATCATTCCCGTTGCAATGAAGTTTGTAGATCCAAATCTACGATATTCAGCGGAAGCAATGCTTACACAATTCATAGAAACGATACATGAGGAAATGGATTATAGGATTGAATCTCAAAATCTAAAAACAATTAAAAGAAATTTTCATTCAGATTCCAAAGTAATAATTCCTTCTGTAATAGATGATCATTCTACAGAACATGTACTTACTATGGAGTATATTCCTGGAATAAAGATAACCAACGTAAAAGCACTTGATGAGATTGGATTAGACAGAGCGCAGCTTGTAGTTAGAGTACACAAGGTATTTTTTACAATGCTTTTACACCATAATATCTTTCATGCTGACCCCCATCCTGGTAACATATCTGTAGCTAACGACGGTTCTCTAATTTTGTATGATTTTGGTATGGTAGGAAGACTGGATAACGAAACTCGTCTTAAATTAATCAGACTATATCTATCCCTTGTTGAAAAAGATCCTCCACGAACTGTCAGTGCCATGGACGGACTTGGCATGTTACTTCCTGGCTACAACCGCTCAGTCATAGAAAAAGGAATTGCAATGTCAATTCAGGCAATGCATGGAATCAAAGTAGACAAAATGGAAGTAAGGGCTCTAATGGATCTAGCTAACAAGACAATGAGTAGATTTCCGTTCAAGCTCCCAAAGCATCTTGCACTTTACATGAGAATGACATCTATACTAGAGGGAATTTATCATACTCACAAAGTCAATTTTAAATTCCTTAACGTTTTACAAAATATTTTGGAGGAAGAAAATCTCATCAAAGATGTATATATCGAAGAGCTAAAAATCTCATTTAACAAGTTTACAAAATCAATTAATGATGTCATAGCTATTGCACCAGAGCTCAAACAATATCTGGAAGAAAAAAGATCTCAGTACAAACCACAAAAATCATCAAGAAACATTTTGCTTTCCGGAAGCATTCTTTCTGCAGCCATTTTTGTTGGTTCAACGGTACTTTATGGAAGTAATCAGATTGTAGGAGAACTTGGAATGATTAGTTCTATGGCTATAATGTTGGCAACAGTTCTACTAAGAGAGCACTAGTTTATTCTATTGTAATGTCTTTACCGTGTTTTACTGGTATCTTTAAAGTAAGAACACCATTATGGTATTTTGCAGAACCTTCAAGATCTTCGCCTTCGCTTACGTCAAGTGGAAGTCGAATTTTTTTATCAATTATGTGGGGTCTCTGATGCCAGATTACTGTTCCATCATGATCAGTTTCTCTTTTTGCATTTATTGAAAGTATGTTTCCACGTATTCTTAATTTAATATCCTTTTTATCAAAGCCTGGAAGATCAACAGTTACTACAAGGTTATCATTTTCAAGCTGTATATCTATTGGTGGAAGTACAAATTCATAAAACTCCCTTGATTTATTGCCTATTTCCTTCATGACTTCTTTTGCCATATAGTGTGCCAATCCCATTTTGATATAATAAAGTCTTTTTTGGTTATAAACCTTATACTAGATTCACAATTTATCTACTCCCCAATTTA